>JANQRV010000531.1 GCA_028284395.1 Saprospiraceae bacterium | reverse complement strand
TGGCCATCGTAAGGATAGATAATCTTGACGTAGAAACAATCATCAGCAGAACCATCTTCTGGAAGTCCTTCCAAAACATTGTCTGGTAGTACTGGTGCTTCACAATAGGTGTCGTCAAGCGTAACATTGATCTTGTCATTACAAGCCAAAACGAGGTCATCGCAATGATCTGCAGACAAGGTCAGAAAACCGCAGGGGCCCAACATTAAAACGGCAAGGAAAAGCCGCTTAGACCACTGTAGTAGAGGAACGAAAGTAAAATTCGTTTTTCCCATAAGACTACAATTTGTTAAACAATTAGGTTAAACAATAAGATTATGATTAATGTGCTATAAGAGCCAAATTCAAGAGCGTGTGCGTAACGAGGAGCGTTGTGTGATTCGAGTTAAAATAGGTTGTCAATTCATGAACAAAATAAAAACCGAGTTATCAGGTCGTCGTATATCATACGCGGGTAAGGAGTAAAGTAATGATAGTGTGTGAATTATTGCAACTCAGTCAATTCCAAATAGAAAAAAGCAAAACGAGTTTCCTCATTTGCTCATAACAAATGCTCTACTGAAAAAAACCGAACTGCATTTTAGGTCGAATTAGTAGTCGAATTTTACAGATCAATTTTTCAATTTAATTTACCTAGCCTAATGCTTGATAAATGAACTCATAAATTTGATTGAAGTGTTTTCAGACTTTTTCAGGTGTAAAGCTTTCTCTTTACAAAAATGAGGATATCTGATTAGGTTTCTAACCTTAAATAATCTGATATGTTTTCAGGAAGAAAATGCACAGTAATAGAAAAACGTGAAGATATGATCAACAGTTAATTACCATTTCTAACTGAAACAAAGGTAACAGAAAATTCAAATAACCCAAATTAATTGCTTTCTTTTTTAAAATTATTCTAATAATTTAAGGCACAGAGGCATAAGCAATTAATAGAACTATTTAATTAATCACGTGGAATATAATCAATCTAGGAAATATACAACAAGAATAATCGCGAGATGGGGAAACTTCTTCCCCGAATGTATTAATGAAGATTAAAGTCTGATTTCTTCTTAATTACAGGACAAATATAAAGCTTTACATTTAGATTTTCATACCCGAAATAAGGTAATTTTAAAAAACATATTATTTTTATTTGTAATTCATCTGAAATGTTTGTCGAACATCTAAGAGCAAATAGTTGACAACCAATTTTTTAAGCAAAGTCACCAAGATGGTCATTTTCTCTTCAAAAAACTTTTCTGGTTTGTAGTAGTTATTTAAAAACGATCGTAGTTTAGTCGCTCACTTTGCTTCTGAAACATCTAGATCACAAAACATCTACTTGATGACAATTGATGAAATACAGCAGGACATCGTCGATGAGTTCTCTATTTTCGACGATTGGATCGATAAATATGAATACATCATCGATTTGGGAAAGGACCTTCCACTAATCGATGGTCGATATAAATCAGAAGAACATCTTATTAAGGGTTGTCAAAGCAGGGTATGGCTGAAGGCGGAAAAAAAAGACAACACCATTGATTTTACTGCAGACTCTGATGCGGTAATTACCAAGGGGATCATTGCCCTGCTCATCCGGGTACTTTCTGGCCAATCGCCTGATGATATTGCTCAAGCCAACCTTTATTTCATTGACCGCATCGGGTTGAAGGAACATTTATCAATGACGCGTTCCAATGGATTGGTCAGTATGGTTCGTCAAATGAAGTTGTATGGAATTGCAATGGGAGAGACTGGTACCCCTAAAAATCAAAACAATGCTGGATAAAGAAAACGTAGAGCAAAAGATCATTCAGAGCATAAAAACCGTGTTTGATCCGGAAATACCGGTCGACATCTACGAATTAGGCCTCATTTACAAAATCGAGATCGATGACACCGGTAAAGTGGCGATTAAGATGACCCTCACTTCTCCCATGTGCCCGGTAGCAGATTCCTTACCAATGGAAGTTCAGGAAAAAATCTACAGTATCGAAGAAGTGACTGATGTAGACCTACAAGTTGTTTTTGATCCTCCCTGGACTAAAGATATGATGAGTGATGAGGCCAAGCTTGATCTCGACTTATTCTAACCTCCCGAAAGCGCTTGAAAGAAGTACACTTCACCATCGGCCGGAACGCGATCAGATAGTTCTTTACGGTCCGTGATCAGTTTCCCATCGACGAAAATATTGACGTGTTTACGAAGATGTCCCTGCTCATCTACCAGATAATCCTTTATGCCGGGCCACTTCGAATTGACGGTTCGCAAAATTTCATTGAGATCTTGCGCTTCAGAATTGAACGAAGACAAATCTGGAAAAAATCGCTGTAACGCCGAAGTGAATCTTACGGTTGGCATTTTAAATTAATTTTTCAACAAATATTGATAAATTTAAGGCTTAAAGCAATATTTGAAACAGAGATACTCACATTCGGTTACATCTGTTGCCTTCTAAGGGTAAGGATCAGCAACAATGGTAACGGAAGAAAAACGGGATTTATTAAAAGGCCTTAGCTACTTGTGAAGAACCTATTACCACATTTTGTCGAAGAACGATTTAAGAAAAAGCAATTCCATGGTCAATTCCAAGGATACACGATGTTCGTCGATTTGTCGGGCTTCACGCCTCTGACTGAGACTTTAATGCGTGAGGGTAGTCGCGGTGCTGAGGAACTTTCCTTAATTCTCAATGAAATCTTTGCACCACTTGTTTCTCAGGTATATTCGCGCGATGGGTTCATCCCCTATTTTGCAGGAGATGCGTTTACTGCCATTTTTCCAAACAAATCGAGGAAGGTCACTCCTAAAACTGTGCTGGAGGCAGCACTTGGAGTAAGCGAATTATTCAAAAAAAGGGATTTTATATTTCGGGGATTCAAGATTGGGGTTAAAATCGGGATCTCCTACGGTTTTGTAGAATGGGGGATTATCGGCAGGAAATATAAGTCTTATTACTTTCGAGGCAATGCGATCCATACCTGTTGCCGAGGATTTAAGGGATCGAAAGAACATGACATCGTAGCGCACAAAGATTTTATTGATCGCTGTGGAGACATCCATCACGTAATTATTCAACCTTCTCATGATCAATACTTCCAATTAAAATTTGATCATTACCCGGAGCAGAATCCAGAGCTTGTAAAGGCCATGCCTACTCCCAATGACCGAGATATTGCCGAGCTCTTCCTACCGGCCCCCGTCATTGACTTTAAGAGCGAAGGAGAATTTCGGACCGTCATTTCCGTGTTCATCGCCTTCAAAGGCGTAGAAACGCCCAAAGCCCTGGACCAATTCACCAGTGTTGTCATCGAACAGATGTTTGAATTCTCGGGTTATTTCAAAGAGATAGACTTCGGCGACAAAGGAGGGATTCTCGTTGGTTTCTTTGGTGCACCGGTCTCCTTTGAAAACAATATCAACCGTGCATTGGAGTTTGTGACGGCTATCTGCGAAATATTGAAGGAAGTGCAGAAAAACACGGCCCTCAAATTCAAGGTAGGCTTAACCATAGGCACGGCTTATACGGGAATTGTCGGAGGTGAGGAAAGATGTCAGTATGCAGCGGTAGGGAACCAAGTCAATCTGGCTGCCAGGCTAATGACTTATGCCGACTGGGATGAAGTGCTCGTGGACAAGGAAATGCAAAAAGACACCCGGTTTAAATTCGAACATCGGGGTGACATCCGCTACAAGGGCATTAAGGGCAATATCCCGACCTATCGTTTGTTAGGGCGTAATTATGAGAACCGTCCCGATTATTCCGGCACCATGGTTGGTCGTCAAATTGAATTGGAGAAATTATTGAATTTTGCCAATGTCATTTTCGATGGAAATCCTGCTGGTGTTGCCTATATATACGGAGAGGCAGGCATTGGTAAAAGTAGGCTATCTCATGAACTAAGAACCCGATTGGAAGGCAAGGATCAATTGCGATGGATGACTTGTCAGGCTGACCAAATCCTTCGAAAACCCTTCAATCCATTTATTTATCTGCTTAAAAACTATTTTGAACAGTCTCCGAATAGCCCCACATTAACGCAGTATTACAACTTTGAAAATAGGTATCAGAAGTTAATCGAGCAATTGTATGAAAACCCTGGTCCTGAGACGGAGACAACACTCCGAGAGTTACTGCGTACCAAATCTGTCTTGGCGGCCTTGATCGGTTTGCACTATAAACATTCCCTTTGGGAACAACTGGATGAAAAAGGCCGATATCAAAATACATTGACCGCAATTGTCCATCTATTCCTTGCCGAGTCATTGATACAGCCCGTGGTCATTGAGCTGGAAGACGGGCACTGGCTGGACGCCAATTCGGCTGATTTAATGATCGAGTTGACGCGACAGGTCAAAAAATATCCCGTTGCGATATTTATCACTTCCAGATATCTAGACGATGGCTCCAAACCCCAGATCTTACCTCCCAATCACCTCGAACACCTCGGCTTACCTTATACCGAAGTGGATCTCAACATCCTACAGCCAGAATCAGCGCGACAATTCGCAGAGGTCAAACTTGGTGGAAAGATCAATGATGAATTTTACAACTTGTTGGTCCGAACAACTAATTGCAACCCATTCTATCTCGAACAAGTGTTGGAATACTTTTCCGAAAGTAATTTATTAGAACTTGAAGAAGGAGAATGGAATATCAAAGATAAAAGTGTCAAATTGTCGACCTCGATCAATGCCATTCTAACGGCCAGGATCGACCGGCTTTCTTCTCTGGTAAAAGAAACTGTGAAAGCTGCAGCCGTCATTGGCCGAGAATTTGAAGTTCCGGTTCTTTCAGAAGTAATGGAACATCAGGAGATGTTTCAAACAGACAATGTCAATTCCAAGGCTCTCCTAAACGAACAGATCAAAACCGCAGAAAGAGGGCAAATCTGGAGGGCACGTAATGAATTGAGGTACATTTTCAAACATTCTTTATTAAGGGAAGCGGCCTATAGCATGCAATTACGGAATCGCTTACAACAATTGCACAAGCTCATCGGGGAGGCGATCGAAAAGATATACAAAGACCAGATCGAAGAAAAGTACATGGACCTCGCCTTCCATTTTGAACAAGCTGCTGTCTTTGACAAAACGTGTGAATACCTGCGCAAAGCAGCCGATTATGCCCGCAGCAACTACCAGGTTCAGCAAGCCCTAGAGTTCTACGAGAAGTTGTTGCTGATGTTGGGGCAACAAAAAGACGAGATTACTCATATTCAGACCAATATCAAAAAAGGTAAAGTATTAGAGATTATAGGTCAGTGGAAGGAAGCCAAAAAGGCCTACGACAATGCCCTGAGACTTGCCAAAAAATCGCGCGATATCGTCATGATCGGGCGAGCCAATAACAGCCTTGGACACCTATTAATGTTAAGAGGCAGTTATGTCGAAGCTAAAAACTACCTCAATACCGCAGTAGGATTATTTGAGTCTGTCGATGAGAAAGCAGGAATCATCGAGGTCTACGGTGATCTCGGCAATCTTTACTTTCGACTGGGACAATACGAAGAAGCTAAGTCTTATTTTCAGCGGAGCATGGACATTTCCAAATCCATGGAAAAAATCAAAATTGATGCCCAGATCGTTGCCAACCTGGCATTAACACATATGAATCAGGGCAACTATGAAAATGGCATTGAAACCATTTTGAGTCAATTACTACTCTATGAAGAGGTTTCTGACAAGCAAGGACTCGCTACCCTTTATACCAATTTAGGTATTGTCTACTTCGAAAAAGGAGATTACAACTCTGCACTTGAGGTCTATCAAAAAGGACTGCATTTGAGTGAAGAATTAGGTAACAAACTGCTTACCTCGATTGCCATCGGAAGTATTGGAAGTGTTTACGAGCGCAAGGGCGATTACGAGAAAGCCATGGAAAACTTCGTGGAAGATCTTCGCATTAGTGAAGAACTAGGTGATAAACAGGGAATTGCGATCGCATTGGGCCTCATTGGCGAGCTACTGAGCTACGAAGGAAAATTCTATAAGGCCATCGAACATCTACAAAAAAATCTCATGCTCTGTGAAGAATTGGGCTACAAAAAAGGAATAGCCAAAGCTACGAATACCCTCGGAGATGTATTTTACTACCAAAAACAATACGAAAGATCTTTAGAGTTTTACGATCGAGCCATCAAAGTTACCCGTGAAATCGGCAATAAGTTGGTACTTGGTTTTAGCTTGATGGAAAAGGGAACTGTTCTTTTGGCAATGGGTAACAAAGAAAAAGAGCTGGAAAACACAAGGAAAGAAGCCTTGATCATTGCCAAAGAGTTGGGCAACCCAGATCTACTTTTTGAAACAAAACTACTAAATGCCCGCGAGAACATCCTGGCCGGCAACCTGGAAGAAGCTGAAAAAATACTGCAATCGCTTCTTGATCAATTGCCGGACGAAGAACAGGAGGCAAATGCCTACTACGAGCTGGCAAGGATTCATCCCAACAAAATTGCGATCAAAGAAAAGGCGTTAAAGCTTTTTAAACAGCTCTACAAAGCAACGCCCAAATTCACCTATAAGGCACGGATCGATGAATTACTTGCAAAAGAGGAAAGTTAAACAATTCGTATCTTATCAATTTCTTAACTTATATGAACGTGACTTTAACAGTTGCCTCCCCGTCCAATTATTGTATTTAACACAACAAATTTCCAATTTAAGTTGTCTTTAACTAAAAAATCGCTGTAAAAGTGATAATTTAGGTGTCACAAGCATACAGAGAGTTTGACAATTACGACTTTAAAAATCAATATTATGATGAAAAATAGGAGTTTTCTTTTATCCATGATTGGAATCCTCGTATTCTTTGGGGCCAATGTCTCGTTCGCCCAGGAGTACGATGATCTTTATTATAATCCTTCTAATAGCATCTCGACCGATGACTACTATGAAGAAGATTATTATGAAGAACAAGAAGATTACGAGGACTTCAATTACGACGACGACGATTACGACTACTACTACACTTCCAGAATTAAGCGGTTCCACCGTCCTTATTATGGGTTTGGATTCTTCGATCCGGTTTATGTTGATAGAGCATATTACGATCCGTTTTTCACTCCTGGCTACACTGCTTTGATCTACGATGACTTCTACTCCTACCGTTCGTGGAGGAGATGGAGAAGATTCCAGCGTGGGTTCTATGATCCGTTCTTCAGTCCGTTTGCGCGGCCAGGCATCAACATTAACATTGGCTTTGGTTCTCCGTGGGCCTTCAACAGAGGATTCAACCGATTCGGCTATGACCCTTTCTGGGGTCGCGGATTCAACCGATTCGGCTATGATCCCTTCTGGGGTGGTGGTTTCAACCGATTCGGTGGCTTCGGTGGTGGTTTTGGTTATGGCGGCTTTGCCTCGAATTTCTACTGCCCACCTTCTTGGGGTGGAGGCAATAGCTATAATACAGTTAACAACGTTGTTTATAACAATACAAACAACAGAGCCACTTATAGTGCTCCACGTGGAAGTAGAGGAAGTACTGTCGGAACGAGAGGTCGTACCGGTACCAGAACAACTGCCACCACGACGCGCAACTATGGCTCCAGCAATAGCAGTAATTCTGCCAGGGCTGCCCGTACGCAGCGCAGCAACACTACCAGGTCTAGGGATCTGAGTAGAGATCGCTCCAGCAGAATAAGTAGAAATTCTGATATCGGAGACCGCAGCTATCGGAGCAATTCTGGTACGAGTCGATCTTCCAGAAGTACTTACCGTAGTGGAAGTAGTAGATCCACTTCTCCTGCTTACAGAGGTAACTCTAGTAACTATCGCAGTAGAAGCAGTTCCCCTTCTAGAAGTTACAGAAGCAATTCTCCTTCTAGAAGCTACAATAGAAGCAGCTCTCCTTCCAGAAGCTACAATAGAAGCAGTTCTCCTTCTAGGAGTTTCAATAGCAGGAGTAGCTCTCCCTCTAGATCTAGAAGCTTTAGTAGTGGAAGCAGCCGATCTTCTTCTCCAAGTAGAAGTAGTTCTAGTAGATCCTCTAGCCGTCGCAATTAACATGGCGGTCAACCAATACGCAATAGCGACACTCTAAAAAAGCAAAAAATGGGTGGGAACTTCTTTTCGGATTTTTCCACCCATTTTTTATCCTTCACCTTCCCTGTCCAAACGGGAACGATCCTTCTAAATGAACTAACCTGTCACTACTACTTCCCCTGATTTTTACAATTGGGAAGAAATATTTACTTTGAAATGGTCTTAGCGAAGCTTCATTATCGTAAAACATAATCAAGCAACTAGTGTTTTTAGTAATTGCCAAGCATTGTTGCCAAAACACATTTTTCAAAGTTGATAGTATTAGCGCATTCTTAAATTTCTTTCAGCATATGAATTCTAAATGCACTGGCTTTATCATAGCCGTTATTCTGATTTTTTCTACAAACTTGACCAGTCAAAACTTCGTCGATGCCTTACGCTATTCCAATGCTGATGTTTTGGGAACAGCCCGAACCGTAGGGGTAGGAGGAAGTTTGGGGGCTTTGGGAACTGATTTCGCTGTTATGAGTACAAACCCAGCCGGTATTGGAATGAACCGAAGATCAGAATTCAATATTACTCCAACCTTTGTCAATACAAATGTTGCCACTGTTTTAACAACCGGAGGCGGGAATGGCGAACAAACGGAGAACGACGCCAATGTGTTGCTCAACAACCTCGGGGTAATCATCCATTCCGAACCAAGAAGTCTCAAATGGAAAACAATGAATTTAGCTATCGGCTTCAATAAAGTGGCAGATTTTAATCAATCCACCTTATTTAATGGTCGTTCACAAGGATCCATTACGGATCGATTCGTTGACATTGCCAATCGAGATAATTTTCTCAATGATTTTGAAACAGGGCCAGCATTCGATGCCAGTGCCATTTACTTCCCGGAAGATGCGACTGATGATCTATATCATACGGATTTTGAGTTTAACCCGCGGGCGGTACTGTTTCGCGAGCAAACCATCGTAGAGGAAGGTTCGTTGAACGAACTGGTTTTTGGATTTGGCGCCAATTATGACGAAAAAGTATTGGTGGGCCTAACCCTTGGCGTTCCATTCGTCAGTTTCCGACAAGAGAAAGTATATACGGAAGAGGATGAAGGTACCGGTCCTGATGGAGATGTGCTTTTCTTTGACAATCTCTCTTATACCGAGCGACTCACCACCACTGGATCTGGCATCAATTTAAAGGCTGGCCTAATTTTTCGCTTTAATCAAATGATACGGGCCGGCGTAGCCGTCCATACCCCCACCTATTTCACCTTTGAGGACAATTTTACGACGGATATGGAATACACTTTTACCGATGTCAACGGCAGTTCGACCGGTTTGGGGCAATCGCCCGAAGGGATATTCAACTACAACCTAACTACTCCTTGGCGATTCATTGGTAGTGCGGGTATTTTGTTGCAGGGAATCGGTTTCATAAGCGGTGAGGTAGAATATCTAAATTTTGCTAGTGCCAAAATATCCTTTGATGAATTTGCGGAAGATGCGGAAGACATCAACCAGGAAATTGAAGGCCAACTGTCTTCTGCTCTACGAGTACGCCTGGGTGGCGAATTTGTCTACAAACAATTGCGATTTAGGGCCGGTGTAGGATTGAAACAAGCTCCTTTTACCGATGATGATGCGTTTGACTATAACTTCAGCGGAGGGATTGGCGTTCGTCTAAAAGGTTTTTATGCCGACCTTGCTTATAGATTTGACGACCGTCAAGAGACTTACCTGCCCTATGTGAGCATCGCATCCCCGGACGAAGACCAAGTCGTTAGTGTCAATGCCAGGCGAAGTATGGCTTTATTGACAGTAGGCGTCAACTTTTAACGGACCTGCTGCATTGCTGCTTTTAAATGGCCAAAATTGATATCCGTTAGCTCCGTTAATGGAATTCGCATAGCCCTTGTGCACAAGCCCCGAATTTCCATTGCTGCTTTGATACCGGAAGGGTTTCCTTCAATGTACAACCACGGATGTATATCCAAAAGGAGATCGCTCAATTGCTTAGCTCTTTTCAAGTCGCCTTGGACGGCAGACCTTGTCATACTGGCAAATTCATTAGGATAGGCATTGGCAATTACTGAGATACCGCCATCGGCTCCACAGGCTATCATGGGAAGGGTAATCGGGTCATCACCAGATAGTACCAAAAAATCATCCGGCCGGTTCTTCAGAATTTGCATAATTTGCTCAAAATCACCAGAAGCTTCCTTGACCGCCACAAACTTTTCACTGCTTTCGGCCAATCGAACGACGGTGGAAGCCTGTACATTGGAGCTGGTACGTCCCGGTACATTATAGATAATAATCGGAATTGGAGAAACTTCCTGAATACGCATATAGTGTTCGTAAATTCCTTCTTGCGAAGGCTTACTATAGGCAGGACTGCTTGACATGATGGCATCTATTCCATCAAAATTGTAGGACTTTACAATTCCAATTAGTTTCTCGGTGAAATTGCTACCGAACAGTCCGGCTACGATTGGCAATCGACCTTTGGTCTTTTCAATTGTAAAGTCGAGAATATCCCGACATTCTTCTGAAGAAAGGGTAATCGCTTCGCCGGTTGTACCAAGCGACACAATATAATCAACACCACCTTCAATGACGTGTTCAATAATATTTTCCAGAGCCGTATAGTCGATGGATTTATCCGGGGAGAATGGAGTAACAAGCGCCACCCCCGTACCTCTGAATTTTTCTGATTGCCGCATTATTGAGCCTTTGTTTTTTCTAACAGTCCCTCCATCTGATCGATGAACTTTCTCAGGCTTGTTCGCTGATCGGTATCGATCATCAAATCATAACAGATTGTGCGTTCTGTAAACGGACCTACTTTAAAGTTTGCTTTTGAAAGTGCTGAAATATATTCTGTTGAAGTAGTACTCGAAGTATTTAGATTGATCAATACGTCAAACTGTTGATTCATAAACTCCTCTACATTGCTTCCCTTAGGGCGAAACGCCCAATCGATATCACTTCGGTTGAAGTGTCGGAAGGTGAAATTCTCATCCTTCATCTTGCTGTCAAAAAACCCAAGCAATTTCACTTGTTTTTTCTGACTCCGCAATTGCTCGGCATATTCCAATACCAAGTTGCGATTTTCCATATTTGTGGCGTCAAACAAAATACCAATGGTCCTGGACTTGTCAAAGTTCAAGCCCCGGCGCTTTCCTTGCAAACGGTTCTTAATCTTCTCATTCAACGAACGTACGAAGATCTTTTCCCGAATGCTATGAAAAATATTTTCCATATTTCAATAGGTATTGTTCCATAATACGAGTGATATACACTTATCACAAGCCACAATAAGAATGCCAATTAATCTCTTCAAACTCCTGTAAACTCTCAAAGCAGTTCGCTAATCATTCTCTGTTCCTGCAACCGGAGCCACGCCGTAGAAGCCCATTGAGGAATACTTATTTATACGCGCTTCAATGAGTTGATCCACGCTCAACTCCTGCAAAGCAGCTATCGATTTCTTTATTTGCCGCTTCAATATCTTGGCCATATCCAGCGGAGCAGTATGCGCTCCTCCGATCGGTTCTTTTATGATTCCATCGATCAACCCAAATTCAAACATGTGATCAGCAGTCAGTTTCAAAGCTTCAGCCGCCTGCTCCTTAAAATCGGAACTGCGCCACAATATGGAAGAACAACCTTCAGGGGAAATTACGGAGTACCACGTGTTTTCTAACATAAAGACCTGATCTCCCAAACCAATGCCGATGGCTCCGCCCGAAGCTCCCTCTCCAATCACCACACATACGATCGGCACCTTCAATTGGGCCATTTCGAATAAATTACGGGCAATGGCTTCTCCCTGACCTCTTTCCTCTGCCTCAATCCCAGGATTAGCTCCCATTGTATCGATTAAACACACCACCGGATAATTGAACTTCTCCGCCATTTTCATCAGACGCAATGCTTTGCGGTAGCCTTCTGGGTTGGCCATCCCAAAGTTCCGATACTGTCTCATCTTGGTATTTACCCCCTTCTGGTGCCCCATGATCATGACGGTTTGCCCATCCATGTTCGCCAATCCGCCCACGATCGCTTTATCGTCGCCAAAGTAGCGATCGCCATGCAACTCGACAAATTTCTTGCACATTTGCTCAATGTAAAACAAAGTATAAGGACGTTCCGGATGACGTGACAATTGTACCTTTTGCCAACCCGACAAATTACCGTATATCTCCTTGCGTTTGCTTTTTATCTTGAGTTCGAGCTCTCTAATCATCTCACTTACATCCAGGTCTCCCTCTTGCCCCACCTGGCTAATTTTCTGCAACTGTTCGTACAGACTCTCGAGCGGTTTCTCAAATTCCAAAAACACCATAATCACATAGGTTTGAATTTTCAGAGATACGCAAAAGTAGCAATAACAGACAAAGAAGCACTTTCCACTGAAACTTTTTTTGATTTTTTCCCGTTTCCTATTGCAAGGAATGTATAGATGTTTTACATTTGCACACGCGCTAAAAGCGAGGTCTGGTAGTTCAGTTGGTTAGAATACCTGCCTGTCACGCAGGGGGTCGCGGGTTCGAGTCCCGTCCAGACCGCAAAACAAAAGCAAATCATTTGTAATAAATGGTTTGCTTTTTTGCTTATTACCCCTGAACCTTTTTTACCAGCTTCAAAGTTGCACAGTAATAGTTCGAAATCTGCTTCCCGGTAATCCTCTGGTTTTTAAAAAAGCATCCGATTATCAAGACAGATGCAACAACATTAGGCCTGTAAATGGTAGTCTCCGCTACCATCAAATCGCCAACATGGGTGGATCTTGATCAGAAAAATAGGTGCAGGCACAAAAAAAGCCCCGTAAAAAATTCACGGAGCCTAATTCCAATTCGCGTTTATCTGTTGTTGCTGTTAAGATTCGAGGTTAAAATTTAGAGCGACTGTTCTCTTAGAGGCGACTTGGACACCTCCTCTCATTGCCGGTTTCCATTTTGGCATGGATTCAATCACCCTCAAAGCTACTTCATCACATTTGTCTTGAATGCCCTTCACTATTTTGGGACGATGGATCGTGCCATCTGCTAATACGAAAAAAGAGACTATTACTTGACCTTCAATAGCCGCTTCGCGAGCACATTCGGGATAATTTAAGTGTTGTTGAATGTAATCATTGAAAGCTTCGACACCTCCGGTAAAGCATGCCTTCACAATTGACTCATCTCCAGGACCATTATCCTTTTTATCGTTGGCAGCATAACAATTTCCCGCAAAAAAACCGATGCAAAGAACAGTAGATACAAAGTAGTTTTTCATGGTTTGAGTATTTAGGTGTCGCAATAATTACAAAGCAAAGATGCAGGCATTGGAGAGGCCCAAATACTCTTATTGTCGCAAAAAAGAGGATTATTGTTGCAAATGTAGCAGTGGGTGCTATTGATCCGAAAATGCTTCTTCAAAATTGGCTATAAAATCGCTGATGTATTTCTTTTCTAGGCTTTCCCGTTTAACGACCAGGTAGTGGATTCGCTTAAGTCCATCCCTCATGATCCTTTTAAAGCCGACTTCTTCGGGCAATTTAAAACATTCCATTTGCCATTTGGGTACGCACATGATGCCCATATTAGCGGCAATCATTGCCAACGTGATTTCAGTAAAAGGAATAGCAGATATCCGAGCGGGTGTGATTTTGTTGACGCGAAGAAAGTGTTCGTAAACGGCTACCCCTTCCAGTGGAAAAGAATTAATGATCAGATGCGCATCGGCGAAATGACCGGCATCGAGATATGGCTTTTCAAATAGCGGATGCTCGCGATGCATAAGCGCAAAAATTTCATCTTCGCAAACCCGAATGCCCTTCAATACTTCGACCGTAGGATTGGAAGTAACCAATGCAATGTCGATTTCATTGGCTAATACCTGGGAGATTGTCTGATGAGTGGCCCCCAGACTCAGGTCGATTTCAATTTCGGGATAAATCAACCCCATTCTCTGAATAAACGCTGGAATACCGTGAAAGAAAGACTGGCATTCAGCACATAGCTTAATTTTACCCCTGGAGCCTTCTTTGATATGTTGGATATATGCAAAGCCCTCATCTATCGTTGCAAACAGGTCATTGGCTAATTTATATAGGGCACTCCCCTCTTGAGTCAATGCCCATTTATTTCGTTTCCGAATAAATACTTTAAACCCCAATCGCTCTTCCAGTTCTCTAAGCTGATGACTCAATGCAGACTGCGTTAGAAACAAGCGTTCTGAAGAGTTGGCAATACTCCCTTCCTCTGCAATAGTCTTGATCAATCTGAAATATTTGAGTTCCATACCTCAAAGGTAAGCTGTAATCCGCAATTACAACTTGAGAAATTTTCAACGTCAGTTTGAAAAACGCTCAATTCCAAAGCTGGCCCGACAGCCCCTCCCCTTCTAGTTTTGTTTCAAAATTGCAGTTATGAAAAATCCATTTCGGGGCCATTTCCAAAGCGGCCACAATTTGCTAATTTTCTTTGCCACGTTTCTCGCTCCGGCAGCCATGCATGCTCAGCAGATTTCTGAGACCATGAACAAGAAATACAAAGCCGTCAAAATTGATGATCACCACCGGTTTGAAATCGATGGGGAGCTCAAAGAAGAATGCTGGCAAAAAGGAGATTGGGCTACCGACTTTGTCCAAAGAGAACCAAATGAAAACGCTCCGCCTATGGAACAAACCGCCTTTAAAATCCTCTATGATTCCAAATTCCTTTACGTAGGTATCAAAAACTACGATCGTCATCCGGCGAGTATCAATCGGCGGATGTCGCGACGAGACGGTTCGGAAGGTGATTGGGTAGAACTGATCCTGGACAGTGACCGGGATCTGCGAACCGCTTTTGCATTTGTCGTTACGGCTGCCGGTGTCAAAGGAGACAAGCTCCTCTCACAAAATGGTGAAATTGAAGATGATTCCTGGAACCCCATTTGGTACACAAACAGTCAAATAACGGAAGAGGGTTGGGTCGCAGAGATGAAAATACCGTTCAGTCAGTTGCGGTTTGGAAAAGAACAAAACCAAAATTGGGGATTACAGTTACGAAGAAAATATTTTCGTCACAATTCCATTTCCGTATGGCAAAGAATCCCACTGGACGTTGCTGGCTGGATCAGTGAATTCGGTCAATTGACGGGGTTGACCAATTTGAAGTCCAGAAAACAAATTGAGATCCAACCGTATGTAGTATTTGGTCTGACACCTTCCAATGAACTCAGAACCAGTCTTGGCGTTGATGGGAAAATTAGTATTTCTAATGACCTCACATTGGATTTTGCCGCTAATCCTGACTTCGGGCAGGTAGAAGCAGATCCTGCTGCCATTGCCCTGGATGGTTTTCAGTTGTTCTTTGAAGAACAACGTCCTTTCTTTGTAGAGAACAAAAATATATTCGACTATCGGTTTTCTACTTCGACGATCGGTAGCATTTACAATAATGACAATCTGTTTTATTCGAGAAGAATCGGAGGAAAACCCCATGGTTTGGTTACCAATGCAAATGCTGAATCGGTGGACATCCCGGATCGAACAACCATACTCGGTGCCCTGAAGTTCAGCGGCAAAACCCAGCAAGGCTTGTCCGTCGGCATCCTGGAGAGTGTTACGGCCAATGAGTATGCCAAAATCACCCAGGGTTCGGAAACACAACGAATAATAGTCGAACCATGGACCAACTACTTCGTGGGAAGGGTCCAACAAGATTTTAACCACCAGAATACCTTCCTTGGGGCGATGCTGACCAATACCAGGCGACAACTACCCCGCCATTTGGAAGCCATCCTGCACAAATCCGCCACAACGGCTGGTACCGACCTCTTTCATCAATGGAAAAACAGGAGTTGGTACCTGGGAGCAAACCTGGTCTTTAGTCAAGTTGAAGGGACCAGTGAGGCCATCCTGGTAACACAACAATCCGTGAAGCACCTCTTCCAAAGAGTTGATGCAAAGCATGTCCAAGTCGATTCGTCCAAAACCTCTCTTTTGGGGTCCGGAGGTAACCTGAAGTTAGGCAAGGCGGGCGACGGAAGGCTGCTGTTTGAAACCGGTTTAACCTGGCGATCACCGGAACTGGAATTGAATGACATTGGTTTTATGAGAGAAGCCGACATCATCCAAAATCACCTGGGCATTACTTATCGCTCACTCAAACCTTTTGGAAAATTCCGCAATGCTGCTGTTAATTATAAGCATTGGATTCACGGAGACTTTGCGGGCAATATCAACTACGTTGACTGGGACGTAGAAATTAGCGGCACCTTTCAAAACAACTGGCTTGCACGATTCGGTTTCTTTTCACAACCCCACATCTATTCCAAATCATTACTACAAGGTGGTCCCAGAATCTTTCTTCCCGACCAATTCGGTTTTTGGTGGGGAGTCACAACCGATGCCCGGAAAAAGCTGTCTATCCAGTTGGACGGATGGACTAAAAACGGAGACTCGGATGCCTATTATCTCTTCGAATCCGGCTTAGACATCCGATATCAACCCAGCAATCGGCTTTACTTTTCTCTATCTCCAAGGTACAATACAACCCGGCACCGCCTGATGTTTGTCGAAGGTGTCCAATTTAAACAGAACCCCCATTTCATAGCTGCTCATCTCGACCAGAAGACCTTCAGCCTTTCCCTTCGCCTGAATTATACTTTCACCCCCAATTTGTCGCTACAATACTATGGTCAGCCTTTTGTATCGAGTGGCCGCTACCGGGGTTTTGGACGGATCATCCAACCATTGGCGAAGCGCCAACGGGAACAAATGATTTTTTTCGATCACAGTCAAATGATGAAAAAAACAGACTCCGGCAGCTATCAGGTGGATGAAGACCAAGATGGAATTATGGATTATCAGTTTCGTGATCCGGATTTTTCCTTTTTCCAATTTAGATCCAATCTAGTACTTCGATTTGAATATAAGCCCGGTTCCGAAATATTTCTGGTATGGGCACAGAGCCTGGATGATTATGCGAACCAAAGATTGAGCATATCGGAAAGTCTACAAACGCGACTATTGAGAGGTATGCCCGAGAACAATTTTTTAGTGAAAATGACCTTCAGATTTTTATAATTTCTAAATTGCTTTCTTCCGCAAGATGCGTGCTTCCCAAGGTAACAGCTGGTCCTGGCCAGGTAAATCATAGTTAGAAACGACGAGTTCCAGTTCCTTCGGATCAACTTCAAGCTCAAAGGGCTGCAAATCATCGGAAAAATTGAGAAGCACATAAAATTCTGCATCAGCGTCCCATCTGCGATAGGCATATACATGTTCGGATTCCGGCATAAGCGTCTCATAGTCTCCATAGATCAGTGTTGGATGTCGCCTGCGAAATGCAATTAGTCGCTGAAAATGGTAAAAAATCGAATGGGGGTCTGCCAAAGCCTCGTCCACATTAATTGAGGTAAAATTGGGGTTTACCGTCAACCAAGGTCCACTTTCTGAGAATCCTCCATATGGTTTATTGTTCCATTGCATGGGGGTCCGGGCGTTATCGCGCCCCTGGATTTGTACTGCTTTCAACAATGGGGCAGGGTCTTTTCCCGCAGCCAGCCATTCTTGATACAGATTGACGACTTCAACATCATCATAAGCATCTAAAGAATCGAATTTAACGTTGGTCATCCCAATCTCACTTCCCTGATAAATACAGGGACTTCCACGCATGGTCAATAATAGAGTGGCCAATAGCTTGGAAGAGGCAACACGATATTCTCCATCATTGCCAAAGCGGGAGACCATCCGGGGAAAGTCGTGATTGTCGAGTACAATGGTTATCCATCCCCGGTTCTGAAGAGCTTTATCCCAATCGGCAAAAATCTTTTTAAAGGTGGTCAGTTTCCAGTCTACCGGGTCGTATTTTCCACCTGGACCATAGTTGATGGTCACATGGTCAAAGTGATAAAGCATATTTAATTCCGCTCGATCTTCTCCGACATACTCTAAGACATTTTCAGGCTTCACACCAATCCCCTCTCCCATCGTCATGATATCATAGGGAGCGCAAGCCTCTTGATTCATTTCTCGCAAATACTCATGAAGCCTTGGGCCATTGGCATATACTTCCACGATTGCCTCCGCAAAGTTAGCGGGGTCGATATCGGGGAAGTCTAGACGCTTGGAAATAAAAGGGAGCACGTCAATCCGAAAGCCATCAACTCCCTTATCAAACCAGAAGCGCATGATCTGGTAAATTTCCTGTCTGACTTTAGGGTTCTCCCAATTCAAATCGGGCTGTTTTTTCGAAAAAAGATGTAAGTAATACTCTTCCGTAAGTTCATCTAATTCCCAGGCGGAGCCACTGAAGAAAGAAGTCCAATTACTTGGTTTTTCGGAGCGCCAATAGTAATAGTCTCGATAAGGGTTATCCTTTGATTTTCGAGACTCCCGAAACCAACGGTGTTCATCTGAGGTATGGTTTGGAACAAGATCCAGGATAAGCTTCATCCCATTCTGGTGGATTTCGAACAATAAGCGGTCGAAATCTGACATTGTACCAAACTCCTCCATGATATCGCAATAATCACTAACGTCGTACCCATTGTCATCATTAGGTGATTTGAAAATGGGGCTTAGCCAAACGACGTCGATACCCAATTTCTTTAAATACCCAATCTTCTGGACAATGCCACCCAAATCGCCAATTCCGTCTCCGTTGCTATCCTTAAAACTTCTGGGATAAATCTGATAAATGACACTTTCTTTCCACCAGGCTGCTTTCATGGTAAACTTGTTGATCATATGCTGCTCGATTCGCAGGCAAATCTAAGAAATCGGCGAAAATAAATTGATTGGAATCTTGGGAATTCATTTGAATGATAGATCGACCAACGAACAAATTGACACCAGAGTGGTTCTTGAATAAAACAGTCCATTTTGGAAACCATAGACCTACTTCAAACTTCGGAAAAAGACGTTCGCTGGCTCATAAAAAAAACCTGTAACGGCAAATTCAGCATACTCCAAAGGTTACGACGCCGTGGAACCGGTTTCGGTGGAATATATTATCAAGGTGGTTGGAAAGAAATTGATCGCAGACAAAAGCTAGAAGATCCGCTGCGTGCCAACATGGAAGTCTTCCATAGGGGCTACGGTATTTACCTAAAGAACAGTCAGGAACACTACTTGATTTTATTAACTTTTGAAGACCTTGAATCCATACGATTACAACAAGGCCATGATCAATTCTTCTTACTGACCCTACAATTAAAAAATGGAGAAAAGGCCTCCTTTAAATTCATAAAAGCTTCTGAGCACCGGATTGTCAAGGGGGTAACCCGGGTTTTTGGCCGATTGGATCAAGATGATCAAGGTTATTATTAATTGCGCGGCAACAACATGCGCATGCTCTTACTAACCGGTTTTGCTGCATTTTGTATTACAAAGTGATCTTTAGGCCTCGGTTATCTGCATAACCACGGTTTGTCTCCCAGACCTTGTATCAAAAAAATTGATTGATTTCTGGAAAAGCAAAAATTTTAACAAGTATACCCTTGCGCTGAAAAAAAATGTCTCTTATATTTGCATCATCAATTATTGATATATCAATATGAATTCTAAATTACCGCATGTTCTTCTTTTCTTGATTGACCAGACCTCTAGAATCTCCAAGCAATACTCACAAAAAGAGCTGGACAGCAGGCAGTTGGGAATCACTGTGGATCAATGGGTATTGCTAAAGGTCATTGAAGAAAATGAAGGAGCATCGCAAAAGGATCTGGCGATTAAATCCGTACGTGATCCGGCCTCAATTACCAGAACTCTAGATATTTTACAAAAGAAAGGGCTCATCGTTCGTCAACTTATACCGAACAATAGAAGGCAATACAGTATCCATTTGACAGATGTCGGCAAACTTTTCATCGGTGAAAACATGGACATGATCAATCGCCACCGGGCAAAGAGTTTGGAAGGTTTTTCGCAAAAGGAGATTGAACAGTTCAAATCATTCCTGCTCAGGGTACAGGAGAATATGCAGTGATTTTTTTTGAGCAATTAATTGATACATCAACATTTGATAATGAAATACATTCTATTTTGTAGTTTTTTTCTGTTTGCATCCATTTCTCCCGAGCCAATGCAGGCCCAAAAAGTTCAAACCGTGAACCCCACGATCGTGTGCCAAACTCAAGATTTTGGTTTTTCTGCTGCGACAATTGCAGAGCATCTGGTCTTCACTTCTGGACAAGTAGGTTGGAACGATAGATATGAATTTTCTGAAAAACATTACCCAGCTTCAACATTACTCGGTATTGAAAAACTTGCGAGACCCGAATTACTGATTGAAATCGAAGGGATCGCACGCCAGAAAAACAAATGATTATTATTAAACCATAAATACTTTTCAATTATGCGTCATTGCATGTTAATTCTATTGATGGGGATTTCTTTTTCATTGTCTTGCTCCGCACAAAAAACAACAACCATGGAAAAAGGAGAACAGGCTGTCAAAATGGCCTTGAAAAAGTTTGCACATTCAGGAGATGTACAAGATGCTGCAACCCTGGATCAATTGTTAGACGACAATTTTCGGATTGTTATGAACCAATTATTTGGCAGCAAAGAAGTCATCGTGATGAGTAAGGAAGTCTACCTCGAAAAGATCAAAAACAAAGAATTTGGCGGAGACAAACGCAAAGTACACATCGAAGACCTGAAAATTGTCGGCAAGTCCGCCCAAGCAAAGGTCACTTTAAAGGGTAGCAAAGCCACCTTTATTTCACTAATTCAGTTGGTAATGAACAGTCAAGGAGAATGGAAATTGGTAAGCGATGTACCGACGGTCATCTAATGCCGAACACCAAACATCATTTTCTCGTATCACCTTCGCGAAGGTGGTACGATGCTCCTTTTATTCATTTTTTAGACCGCTAAAAAGTGCTTATCTTGATTGCTGTACCCAATTACAGCACAGTTTATGGCCGCAAATGAAAAATTGCAGCAGTTTAAGCAGGAAATTTTCCAATTGGTTTCCGAAAATAAGATCCCCGAAGCTATAGGAAAACTAATGGAACTTTACAAGTCACCCGATGGAACCTATTTTGATGACATCCTTCTGCTTTCACGTCAATATAAAGATCTGACCGATCGTCAAATGTCGGGTTTAGTTGATGAACAGGATGGAAACATTGAAGAGAATAAAATAAGCCACGGCTTAATTCATATTATCAACAACCTGCACACTGACCCTGCCGTAGCCAAACATTTCGGAATGGCTAATCCTACCCCAACGCCGGTCCCAGCATCTAACCAAAAGGATAAAAAGAAACCGTGGATTTGGATCGTTCCAATTATACTATCCCTATTCCTTTTGTTTTTTGTCTTGCGCAATCCCACCAGTGAAACTGATGTCGTACCAGAAATAATCAAGACCAAGAAAAAAGAGGGCAAAGCAACTAACGAAAATAAAGCAGCGACGGGCAAAATCGACATTGGCAAAACACTAGCCGCTACGCTCCAAAACAGGAAAGATCAGCACAACTACCACTTTACAGCAGCGGAGGATGGCAGAGTCAACGTGTCGATTACCAGCTTATCCAATACACTAAACCCGATACTGTCAATTTATAATCCCGATGGCAATCGAATGGTTGGCACCTCGGCCGCTGGAGACGGAGAAAACATTGCTACCTGGTTCCACGCCCAAAAGGACAAGACGTATCGAATTGTGATTTCCAACCGGAATGACAACTCGGGAGCATACAATCTTTCCCTTTCTCAATAAAAAAAGTTGAGGGCTCCTGCTCTCTACGAAGGGTATTTTTCAGACAGACCCTAGTTGTCTTCCTCGCGGATCTCTTGAAGAAAAGCAATCGCCTCTTTCAATTTCTTGTTTGGAAACATCTTTAGAATAAAGACCAAAATGATCGCAATTCCAAAACTACCAATGGTCAAATAAATCATGTAAGGATTCCAAATATAGAGCTGAATGCCTATAAATGCTTTTGCTCCGACGATGACGAACGGGGCTGCAAGCAGCGGCATAAAAAGCAACAACAAATTGACGTCCAACTGTTCGACGTATTGCAGATGCGCAAGGCGCTTCTGTGTTTCTACCACTTTCCGACTTGTACCAATGCCATACAACAGGTATAACTTATAACCATCAAATACCAGTGTGGTAATGGTTGCCCCCAATATGATCAAGCCTGGTATTAAAGAAGCAGTTTGAGTGGTGTGTGCCCAAGTAAAATCCCAGATAAAATCTAGAAATGCCAGACTAATTACAATTTCCAAAATGGCATCCCATTTGATATCATACAGCCCCGATTTGATTTTATTCATGCTAACTTGTTTTAATAGTTCTTTATTAATTTTCATACTGTCCTTCAATTCTTCATCAGCGCTTCTCCAAATGTTGGTCAACTCTTCAAATTCCATTGGTGATCTTTTTAGGAGATTTGGAAAATGATCTCATTTTCACTTTAATGCGTTGTAATTTTGTGGAGACATTGGTTGTCGAAATCCCCATCACTTCTGCGATCTCTTGATTCTTACAGCCTTCCAAGTGCAGGACAATAACAGCTCGATCGAACGGTTTTAACATTCCGATAAGTTGGTAAAGTTGTTCCAATCTTTCATCCACGTGAGGGGGAGGCTCCCACTCGAACAGGTCCAGACTTTGCAGGTATGAATTATGTATCTTCTTCCTGGTAGTTTCTTTCCGGAGGAAAGAAATGGAGACATTCAAAGCAATTCGGTAGGTCCAAGTAGAAAGTGCATAGGCCTTATTATACTTGGAGTAAGATTTCCATAATTGTAGAATAATATCTTGAATCAAGTCCCTTCGATGCTCCGGGTTCTTGCAATAAATACCGGCTACCTTGATGATTAACTTCTTGTAATCTTCTAAGTAGGTCAGAAAAGCTTCTTCTTGTGAACTTGATGGTCTCAACTTGCCGGTATTTTGTGATTTATGGGCTTGTTTACTCCATTATTCGCAACAGCTTTCGCGGCGTCACACATTTATCCAATTAATCCGACAAGATTGAAGAACCTTACTCCCACTCAGTATGAAAAATACCTTCTTGGTCTATCCGTTCATAGGTGTGGGAACCAAAGTAATCCCTTTGAGCCTGCACCAAATTCAATGGTAGTCGACCCGTGCGATATGCATCAAAATAGGCAAGTGACGCAGAAAGAGTTAAGGTGGGAATTCCTGCATCAATTGCTCGTTTTACTATCGTTCTTAAGGACACATGCGTCTCCTTCAAATGGTCGGCAAAATTGGGATCAACCAGTAAATTTTTCAAATCGCGATTGTTCTGGTATGCTTGTCTGATATCTTCTAACAGAGCTGCCCGGATGATACATCCTCCACGCCAGATACGGGCAATTGCCTCCATATCAAGTCCATACTCCTTTTCTTGGGAAGCCTCAGCCAACAAGCTCATTCCTTGAGCATAAGTGGTAATAAAGGCAAAGTATAAAGCAGCCTCCATCTCCTTGATCAATTGCTTTTTCTCAACTGAACTTGCACTTGTTCCGACATTCAGAAGTTCGACCGCATCCAACCTTTCTTGTTTCAGTGAAGAAAGGCCTCTCATCGTTACGGCTCCATCAATGGTGGGCACCGGTATCCCAAAATCCATCGCATTTTGGGAAGTCCACTTACCAGTACCTTTTTGCTTGGCTTTATCTAAAATCCGATCAATGAGTTGACCACTTCCCAGATCGTCCTCTTGCTTAAAAATAGCGGTTGTAATTTCGACCAGGAATGATTGGAGGCGACCGGCATTATAACTGCGGAAGGCCTCGTGTAATTCGTCGTTGGTCAGCCCACCTATTCTCCTTAATATATCATAGCTTTCGGCCAGCAATTGCATCAACCCATACTCAATTCCATTGTGTACCATTTTCACGTAGTTGCCCGCGGAGCCTTTCCCCATAAAAGCAACACAAGGATCCTCTCCTACTTTGGCAGCAACAGCTTCTAAGATGGGCTTCACCTGATCGTAAGCGGCTAATAAACCACCCGGCATGATGCTCGGGCCGAAACGAGCCCCTTTAGCTCCTCCGGAAACCCCCACCCCTAAAAATCGCACTTTTCGTTCAGCGAGATAAGCCATTCTTCGATCGGTATCTTCGAAAAATGAATTTCCCCCGTCGATAATTAAGTCTCCTTCCTCCACAAATTCAAGGAGGCTTTCAATAACGACATCCACTATTTTTCCTGCCGGGACCAATAACATAATGATCCGTGGTTTTTTCAAGAGTGCGACAAAAGTCTGATTATCAGTTGTTCCTTTAGCAGGATGAGTACCGGCTTCTACTTCCAAAGCCGTTGCTTTTTCTGCATCCCTATCCAACCCAATCACAGAAAAACCATGATCTGCAACATTTAACAAAAAATTTCGGCCCATGACCCCCAGACCGACCATTCCAAAATCGTATAATTGTTCGCTCATTATTTTTAAGTTTGAGAATTCAAAGATATAAAATGGATCAACTAATTTTTGTTGTTTTCGGAGCTTCGGGTGATCTTACCAAAAGAAAATTAATCCCCGCCATTTTCGAATTATTCAAAGAAGAATTACTGCCAGAACGATTTGCGGTTTTGGGGGTGAGTCGTTCAGAACTTTCAGACGAGGCATTTCGAGAACACGTCTTCTACGCCAACGACCACATTGAGACCGTTGAAGAAGAAAGGAGCAATTTTCGCAACTTTGCAAATCGCCTTTTTTACCAACCTATTCAAACCAAAGAGAAAACAGATTACGAGAAGGTAAAAAACAGGTTGATACAACTCGATGAGCAATTTGAGACCGGTGGTAACTATATTTTTTACCTCTCGACGCCCCCCAGCCTTTATGGAGTCATCCCGGAATACTTGTCTGCATATGGATTAAATAAGGAAAATGGCGGCTGGCGTCGACTTGTAGTTGAAAAGCCTTTTGGTTACGACTATGAATCGGCCAAAGACCTCAATGAAAAATTGACCTTGCACTTCGATGAAGAACAAATCTACCGCATCGATCATTATCTGGGCAAGGAAACGGTACAAAATTTGCTCGTTACGCGATTTGCCAATGGCATTTTCGAACCCCTTTGGAATAGGAATTATATTCAACACGTCCAGATCACTTCCGCTGAAAATATCGGTGTCGGTAGCAGGGGAGGTTATTATGATCAATCGGGGGCGCTGCGCGATATGTTCCAAAACCACTTAATGCAAATCGTAGCCCACGTTGCCATGGAGCCCCCCATTTCTTCCGATGCACAGGCGATCAGAAGTGAAAAATTAAAACTATTTCAATCCATTCGTCCGATTCCCTCCCACGAAATACCCAAGCAGGTCATTCGTGGCCAATACCTGGCGTCGACCATACAGGATGAGCAAGTCAATGGCTATCGGGATGAAGAAGGTGTTCCAAATGGTTCAAGAACCGAAACCTATGTTGCAGTAAAGTTCTTTATCGATAATTGGCGCTGGGCTGATGTCCCGTTCTATGTGCGAACCGGCAAAGCTCTACCAACCAAAGTAACAGAAGTAGTCATCACTTTTAAACATCCGCCCCATGCGCTTTTCCGTCAGCGAGACCACGTATTTGGGAATAACAACCAGCTCATCATTCGGATCCAACCGGATGAAGGCCTTTTATTGAAATTTGGTATGAAAGTTCCTGGTGCGGGTTTTAATGTAAAGAACGTAGGAATGGATTTCCATTACTCCGACCTCACAGATGCCCATGTTCCGGCTGCTTATGAGAGACTCCTGCTGGACGTAATGAAAGGAGATGCAACGCTGTACACACATGGCGATTCTGTCATTCAACTTTGGAAATTCGTCCAACCCATACTGGATGCCTGGGAAAGCGACCCTACAATAAAAGTCTACGGTTATCCCGCCGGGACTTGGGGGCCAACGATTGCCTCCAAATTGATGGGGCCGGACGAAGCCACCTGGCGAAACCCTTGCCAAAACCTGACCACTAGTTCAACCTACTCAGAGCTATAAGCCGTAAATTGTTAGCACTTTCAACGAAGAATGTATGGATACCATTCAGATATACGAAGATAATAGAGCAGTTGCAGCAGCCTTTGCTGCACATCTGGTCAAACTTTTTGAAGCCACTGAAAAAACTCGAATGGCAGTTTCCGGTGGAAGTACGCCGAAAGTACTTTTTGAAATTCTTGCTAAAGAGTATGCCGATACTATTGATTGGTCGGGAGTCTACATCTATTGGGTCGATGAACGATGTGTTCCTCCGTATGACGAACAGAGTAACTACCGTATGACTCGCGAAAAGTTATTGGATCACATTCCTATTCCCATGACCAATGTATTCAGGATTGAGGGAGAACGGCAACCTGAAGAAGAGGCAAAAAGATATGCTCAATTGGTATCGGAAACTGTTCCAAACGACGGAGGCATTCCGGCTTTTGATCTAGTACTTTTAGGCATGGGAAGTGATGGCCATACAGCCTCCATTTTTCCACACCAAATCGAATTGCTGCGATCTGAGAATCTCTATGAAGTAGGCATACATCCCGAAAGTGGTCAACGCAGAGTGACTATGACCGGACCGGTCATCAATACTGCAAAGTCCATTCATTTTCTGGTAACGGGGGCCGGCAAGAGCCCCGTCCTACAAAAGATTTTGAATTCACAAGACAACTATCAAAGTTTTCCGGCCGCTCATGTACCAACTGCCTATTGGTGGTTGGATAAGGCGGCCTTTGGAAAGTGAACGTCAGTCCACGTCTCGCACGTTATCTTCCGGATTTCGGTCTACCAGTAATCGGAAGGGATCGATGCCAGCCTGGTCAGGTTTTTCGGCGACAATAAACGTAAAGGTACTATTTGGTTGATCGATGCGAACCCTTTCCCGATAGAGGGTCTTGCCATACTTCTTATCTTTTTCCGGCTTTGCAAATGCGCCGATTTCAATCCAATCGTTTATGGCCACCTCTTCCTGCTTGCCTTGCCCGTCGGCTTTTAGTTTTCGGCTTTCTACCTGCATTGTCACTTCAAATCGCCCATCTTCCAGTTCTTTTACCGCTACATCAGAGGCCCTATTTTCAAAGAGGGTAATGTCCCAAAACAGATCATCGATTAGATATTTCAGGGAATCCGGTGTCTGACGGGCAAATTCGTCTATGACATCATTGGTGACGGGATAGGGAGGATCTTTGTATTTAAAATTATTCAAGAAGTCCCGCAATGCTTGATTAACATTCTCTTCACCGATCATCTCCTTTAGGTAATACATAATCACCGAACCTTTTCGGTAGTGGATGTAGCCTTGATTTTCAACCTTTGCCAATGGCATTTCTTCGATGCGTTCATTGCCCCGTCCTCGCAAGTAACTGTCTGACTCGTATTTGAGAAATTTTCGCATAATATCGCGTCCGTATTCCTCTTCCATGACCATCAATGCACCGTATTGCGCAAAAGTTTCTACCGTCATTGTTCCCCCTTGCATCACGGCGCCACATTCTTGGTGAGCCCACCATTGATGAGCCATTTCGTGTGCAACAATATAAAAGACCATGTCGATATCGTCTTCTTCCTCCCGATAATTTTCAATAAAGCCAATGCCTTCCGAATAGGGCATTGTACCCGGAAAGGCCTGGGCGAATGAAGCATATCGGGGAAACTCTATAATGCGGCATTGTTTATGGAAATACGGGCCAAAATTCTCGGTGTAGTATTCCAGGGATTTTTCCATGGATTTTAACATTCGGTCCACGTTGTCACTGTGATCCTTATGGTAATAAACTTCCAAATCGATGTCGTTCCATTTTTTGCGGGCTACTTCATAACGAGCCGACATAAAAGAATAAAAATTTAGGCTCTTATGATCCAGTTTGTAGCGAAAATAGCGACGCCCGTTCTCTTCCCATTCTTCCTGCAGAGACCCCGGAGCAATGGCAAGTTGATCTTTTGACGTACTAATGACCGTCTCCACATTGACCCAATCGGCATGGTTAGAGAGATAAGAATTACGTCGGGTAAAAGTATCCTGTGGATTCAGTTCAGGCAACCTAGTTTTCTCCGGTAGATCATACTTCTTTCGTCGATTCCGGTCATTCATTTCCTGTCCTGGCTGATAGCCAAAACTGGGAGCGATGTCGGTATTATTGAAGAAAGTGCCATTTTGCATCAGTTGCTGCATACTTAATTCATTCTCAAAACCCTGTGGTCGATAAGACAAAGAAAAATCCAAGGTAATAGAATCACCGGGTTGAAGGGGTGGATCGAACTGATAGATGTTGAACTGAGCCTCTTTATCTTCATGAACCAACGTCAATCGCTCATTCTCAAAGTTAAAACCTTTTCTTTGGGGTAACTGAACCAATAAACTGTCGACCGGGTGATTATGAGGATTATGGATCCAGTATTTCCCCTCTGCTTCCAATCCTCTATCTTCCGGGTAAATCTCGATTTGATATTTGACATCATAAACCCTTGGTTGAATCTTTCCTTCATATTTTTTATAGTCCTTTTCATAACGGACGGTGAGTAGTTCCTGCTCTTTGGTATTCCGAAAAGTATTGATAACAAAGGTATTATAGTAAACCCAGACGCCGCTCAAAACCCAAAAACCAACAGCAGATAGGCCAATCCACCGGTAACTTCTCCACTCCTGACCCGCCAGCTTAAATCGCTTCCCGATGGTGCGTTCGCGACCGCGCGGCCAGAAACAAATCGCTGCAACAATGAGGATGGCACTGAAAAGTGCCCAATAGGTATTGAACCAAAATAGACCTTTTGCATAGGGCTGGTAACCATAGAGGTCTGAAATTGTATACCCGGGCGTTGCTCCAAACTGAACCATGTTGGTATTGATCTTCAGCGCGCCCCAAACAAAAGAATTGGCGATCAAAACTACAATGCAGATAAAGAAACCAAGGTACATGTTGGGTGCCAGCGCATGAACTAAAAAGAACAAAGCAGCAATGAAAGCAAATGCCAGCAAATCGATTACCAGCAGTTCCCGCAAATAGATGCCCAGCTCGTACCGGTGATAGCCATGTAAGGACTGCGCAATAACCGCCGCAATGACGCTTACCAGAATCAAAATTCCGATGGTCCCAATCATCGTCAGAAACTTTGCCAGAAAGTCCGTCCAGTTCTTAGTTGGCATCGCATCATAAATGTCGTTGACTTTGGCGCGCCTTTCCTGCCATACCAATGCACCACTATAATAAGCGAGAATTGCTACGACAAACATGTAAAAAGAGCCGCGAATAATGTCTATCATGGTGTAAGTAACCGGCAAGTTGTGGGTACCATAACCTGCAGTGGCGTACATCATACTTGGAATGGTATTCATGAGGCCAATGAAAGCCAATAGAATAAAGGGCACACTTTTGATCATCCCAAGGAAGTTAGCCCGTAACTGGCGGCTGAACTGGGCCAAAGTAATAGCAAGCCCAGTCTGGGGAGTTACTTTAGGCAGAGCCCCAAGCAACCGAACTCCATAAGTATCTGCTTCATCGGAAGAGGCTATTTTTTTCTTGCGCCTTTTGCGTCCTCTTTCGGCAAAAGAAAAACGGAAATACCCTAATACCAGAATCGTTAGGCCGGTCGCCATCCATAACAATCGATTCCAAAGGATCCCGGGATGCAGAAATGCTACCGAGAGGTTATTCTTATCATCTACTGTCCAGTACTTGGTGATGAGAGAAAAAGGGCGAAAACCAAAGGGATCTAAAAGGGCTGCCATTTTTTCATTTTCAATATCCTGCATCAGGTTACCCGCTACAATGTATGCAACCAACAATACCATTGCAGATATGAATGAATAGAGTGTGCTTCGCGTCAAGATGGCGATGGTAAATAAGATCCCTCCCCCAAAAATGGCATTCGGAATGACAATGGTCAAGAACGAATTGATATGGGATTGTAGTTCGAATGGACCAAACCGTTCGGGATCCATCCATTCCGTGGCGCCATTAACTGCAACTCCAACCCACATACCGAGCGAAACACCTAGCATTGGTATCAAACTTACCAAAAGAGCCCCCGTGAAGTGGCCGAAATAATAACTTGCTTTCTCAATTGGCGATGAAAAGACAATTTGTGAAGTATTATTTTCGAAATCTCTGATTGCTGCGGTATTTAGAAATGAAGTCATCAGCAAAAGAGAGAGGATGCTGAACACTGCATACCAGTTCTGCACCACAAAAGGTGCATTTTTATAGATATTGCCGAAACTCCCACCAATCGTCAACTGGTTCGAAACAGTAGCGAAAAAAGTCATAAGGGCAAATAGAAGAAGAAAAATCCATGGCATTGGTGCTCTCAACCAGGATTTCAGCTCAAACTTAAAGAAGGTAAAGAACATAATCACTGATTTTAGAAGTTATTTAGAAACCATGATTTTGGAAAAGAATACATCCTCCAATCCGGGTTCTGCAGCCCGAAACCCTTCACCAGGATCCGAATCACTTAAGATATGTATGATCGGTTTTCCTGCTACAAGCTTGCTGGATATAACTCGATATTGGTTCTGATAAGATTCAATTTCTGCCTTAGAAATGACCTTTTGCCATACTTTACCCCCCAATGCGTTCAAAGCGGTGTCTGGAGATCCAGAATAGACGACTTCCCCAAAATTAATGATGGCCATATTCGAACAAAGCTCGCGCACATCATCTACAATATGGGTGGACAGTATTACGATCACGTGTTCCCCGATCTCCGATAGGAGATTATAGAACCGGTTGCGTTCACCAGGATCCAAACCTGCGGTAGGTTCGTCTACGATGATCAACTTTGGATCGCCGATCAATGCTTGGGCAATGCCAAAGCGCTGTCGCATTCCGCCGGAGTAGCTACTGACGGACTTTTTGCGATGGTCCCAAAGATTCACTCTTTGCAACAGAGCTCCTACTACTTCTTTCCGTTCATTAGACGGTATTCCCTTCAGAGTTGCGAATAGATCCAGCATCGCCATTCCAGACATACGGGGATAGACACCAAATTCCTGCGGTAAATAGCCCAGGACTTTGCGTACTTCGTCTTTCTGTTGAAGGACGTCAATATCGCCTAACCGAACCGAGCCACTATCTGCATCCTGTAAGGTGGCCAAGATTCTCATTAAAGTGCTTTTGCCGGCACCATTGGGGCCCAGTAATCCGAACATGCCGGTCGGAATTTCTAAAGAAACAGCTTTTAAGGCCTGCACACCGTTGGGGTAGGTTTTCGAGAGTTGGTTGATCGATAATTCCATATCACAATTTGATTAGAGATGCTGAAGAATGTGCAAATAATTGAAATTGAAGGGATTTATTAAAAAAAATTCGACGAAGTAGCCTGTTTTAGCAGATTTAATTCACCATAAATTAGTTAAGAAAGTGTTAAGAAAAAAAAATTAGGGGACATCTATCGAAGTTCGATTTACTGTAAGGTGTAAACAATCAAACATTACAACAATCATAAAAAAATAAAAAATGAAAACTCGTAATTTCTTAATCGTCGCACTACTAAGTTTCTTCTTCGTTACTTCT
>JANQRV010000479.1 GCA_028284395.1 Saprospiraceae bacterium | reverse complement strand
CATCTCCGAGTTCGATTTCTTTGCTCACCAATTGAACCGGCCCTAAAAAAACACCATCTAATTCCATAGAGCCTGCTTTGATACTGGCGTCTGCTTTTGCCTCTCCGGTAAAGGTCACTTCACCGCCGGTCACATCCATTTTACCAGTAATCGTTCCGCCAATTTCCACTTCGCCACCTCCTATGTATAAATCGCCGTAGATGGTAACTCCTTCGGAAATCTCCACTTCGCCGCCAGCGATCACAAGATCTCCAAATACATTTGCTGCGATGGTGATCTTGCCCCCGGCCAGTCGAGCGTCGTCTCCAACGGGGGCATTGATTTTCAGATCTCCACCGGCTAGTATCAAATCCTCTCGGATGCTATCTGCAATGGAAATCGTGCCCCCGGCACCAATCAGATCACCATCTATCGTGGCGCTGATGGTCAACTCCCCACCCGCTATGTAAAGATCTCCCTGTACAGGAGAGGAAATGATAATCTCTTCGCCGGTTTTGAGGATGGCAGCATGACCGGAGGTCAGTCCCCAAAAAGTAACTGCAATAAGAATCATGAATTTACGCATAGTAATATGTTTTTGACTTCAATATTAAATGCTTTCACTCCCTAGTTGCATTGACTAAACTCATAAATTTCGATGAGAATTTGCCATGTTGACAAAGGTCATGATGCGCTGTGTGATCATCATCACTGAAGTGGACGAAGAATGGGATTAATTTTACCGCCAGTACCAAAGTTTGTTCGTCATGAACAGTAAGTTTTTACTTGCCCTCGCCATTGTGGGCTTCGTTGTGATCAATGGCTGTCAAAATACACCCGGTAAAGTTTCAGCGGAGGATCTCAGTCCTTACTTGGAACGTGGCCAGAAGATTGCCGGTGCCACTTTTGTTGTGCTATCGGAAAATTTGCAATCCGCCCTTAAAACAGGGGGTGTATCCAATGCCATTGCCTACTGCAATCTTAAGGCCATGCCATTGACCGACAGCCTTTCGAAAGTACATCAAGTACAAATTCGACGAACAACCCTCCAGCCCCGCAATCCCCAAAATGCGCCGTCGGATGTAGAGAAGGTAATGCTCCGATCCTATTCGGAAGACAATATCAAAGGGAAGGAATTAAAGGCCGTCGTACACCGCATCGATGAGCGAACGGTAGCCTTTTACGCTCCGATCCGGATCAACACTTTTTGTCTTCAATGCCACGGTAACATCGGATCAACGATGACCGAGGAAAACGGACAATTGGTCCGTAAATTCTACCCCGAGGATGAAGCTACCGGTTATGAAGCGGGGGATCTTCGAGGGATATGGAGTATCTCTTTTAGGGAATAAGACGATTTATAAATTCTGATGTTGGATTCACTATTGTTTGCTGGGGTTAGAAAGGTTAGATTAGTGCTGCTTCGTCAGTTAAATGAAAATGTCCATCCCAAGAGATGGACATTTTCAATGGTTTTTCACTAAAAAATTGGATGGTACTAATATCCCGGATTCTGGGTGATATTCCGGTTGGCATCCACTTCATTCTGAGGAATGGGGAATAGGACATGATGCGGTTGTGCATTTTTCCCCCTGGCCTGTGCTCTGGAAATCATGACTCCGTGCCGAATCTCATCCTGGCGCCTTTTTCCTTCGAAAGCAAATTCCCAGGACCGTTCTTCCAGGATTTTTTCGCGAAAAACCTCCTGGGAAGGAACATCACTTAGCGCATATGGCGGAACCCCGGCGCGGTCGCGGATTCTGTTCCACAAGTCTAGAGCTTCCTGACTGGGTCCATTCAATTCATTCATGGCCTCGGCCTTCGACAAAAGGATGTCTGCGTATCTTATTTCCGGCCAATCATTGCCATGTCGGGCGCCAACGGCACTGGGGTCCAGTTCATATTTACCCGGTAAGGTCTGATCATTTCCATAACCTTGAACCATGGAACCACTTCTGGTCATCCAGGATCTGACCATAATCCCCAGGCGGGTATCATCGGGATGGTAAGAATCCACGAACGAATCAAAGAAATAACATCTTGCCGCAAATAAGCCAATATTGGAGGCCCGTTCAAAATCCGGGGGAAATACCAGGGGATTGATCTGTACCGCCGCATTGGTACCGGTACTACTTGCCGGATGCGTATAAATGATCTCATTGTTGCCTTCATTGGCAATATGAAACAACTCTACGTAAGTTGGGAATAAATCGTAAACCCCCAGACCAATAACTTTATCGGCCATTGCAATGGCGTCGTTCCACCTTTTTAAATTAAGGTAAAGCTTGCAAAGTATAGCGGCGGCGGCACCGCTGGAGCCCCGACCGTACTCCGCATCTACCGGAAGGGTATTCATGGCTTCCGTCAAATCCTGTTCGATCTGGCCAATCCACTCCGCCTCACTTGCTCGCGGGTTTTCGAAATCTTCGAAATTAGGTGAAAGGATTAATGGTCCGGGACCGAAAAAATCGTAGATATTAAACATCGATTTGCCCCGAATAAATTGGGCCTCCGCTGCAATCTGATTGGCAAAACCCGCATCGAATTCACCGTCTTTCAAATTGTCCAGCAACAAGTTAGCATCTCTAATTCCTTCGTAGTTATTCGTCCATTCGCTATTGAAACGCGGATGATTGGAATCCCACGTAAATTCGGTCATGGGCGTCAATTGCGTTTCTATACTTCCTCCACGATTCCATATTTCACCGGTGGGCATTTGAAAAGTCGAAATGGCATTGAAGGTTTCTTGCCCGGTTCTTTGCAATTCTGCATAAGCATTATTCAGTAAAGAATTGATGCCTTCCTCCGTTTTTAGAAAGTTTTCGGGTGCTAATTCCGAGAACACCACCTCTTCCAACGGAGCTTCACAGTTTTGGAAACTGGCGCATACCAGGAGTACGATGAGCAGATTAGAAAATATATTTTTCATGTTGTATGATCCTTTTAAATGAAATTTAGAAATTGGCAGAAAGTCCAAATAGAAATGTTCTGGTCAGCGGGTAGGAGTTGTCGTCTGCCCTGGCCGCCGTTGTATTGCCCCGCAGACTCGCCTCGGGATCCCAACCTACGTAGTCCGTGATGGTGAAAAGGTTTTGGGCAGTTACATATATTCTCAGTCCCTGCAGGAAGTTGTTCTGAGGTACGGGCAAATCATAACCTAAGGTGGCCGTTCTGAGTCGAATAAAGGAAGCGTCCTCAATGGTTAAGTTGTTGACCTTACCGCCACCGTAAGCAGAAGGTTGCACCCCGGAAGGAAATACGGCATCGGTGTTGTTGGGTGTCCATCTATCCAAGAATTGATGCCGAAACTTATTCCTTCTGAAATTGGCCGGGTACATACTTTGTATGGCTTGCACATTGATGTTTTCAACCCCTTCCACTACCTGGATGAAGAAAGACAAATTGAACCTTTTGTAAGTGATTTCATTGCCCAGGCCAGCGGTAAAGTCCGGAAATGGTTTCCCTAAGATGACTTGATCATCCGGTGTAATGGCACCATCATTATTGACATCCTGGAAAATGGGATAGCCTGGCCTGGAACTGGGCTGAGCAGATTCGGCCACCTCCTGATCCGTGTTAAAAATGCCCGTAATTCTGTACCCATAGTAGGAAAAAATCGGCTCGCCGGGCGTGATGATGACCGTGTTACCCACATTACCTAATCCGCCGGTAATAATTTGCGGTAAACCTCCGATCTCTACGGCTTCGTTCTTAATTGCGGAAATATTAAAGCTGGTGGTCCATCTGAAATCTTTACTATTGACATTAGTGGAATTAATCTGAAGTTCTATCCCCGTATTTCTCACTTTACCGACATTGGTGAGTATGGAATTGAAACCAGTTGATCTCGGCAGCGGTAGGTTGAGCAGTAAATCGTCGGTATTTTTAACAAAATAGTCAATGGATCCGCTCAGTCTTCCTTCCATAATCCCAAAATCAATTCCTACGTTGGTCTGGGTCGTGGTTTCCCATTGAATATCCGGGTTGGCAATTCTGGAGGGTCGAGTTCCGGCAACAACTCCGTTACCAAAAATGGCTTGGCCGCCCGAAGTAAAGGTAGACAGTGATCGATAATTACCAATTTCCTGGTTACCGGTTTGTCCCCAGCTTAGTCGCATTTTCAAATCCAAACCATCGGGAATAAAAGCTTCTTCACTTACCTTCCAGGCCAAGGCTGCCGATGGGAAGTAACCGTATTTGTTATTGGCCCCAAATCTAGATGATCCATCCGCTCTAATGGAGGCCGTAAAAAGGTACTTGTTGTTTAAACTATAATTCACCCTACCCAAGTAAGACAGCAGTGTGTTTTCCTGTCGGTTGCTACCAACGGAAGCTACTGCCGGATCACCCAGGGACAAGTTATTGGATCCGGTGACATCGGCTGGAAAGCCTTGCGCATTGGCCGTAAAATTTCTACCTTCAAATTTCTGGTAGGTAACCCCTCCCAATAAAGTCAACCGATTATTCTCGTTGATTTCTTTATCGTAATTCATGGTATATTCCACCAGGTAATTGGTTAACTCCAACGCTTGAATGGAAGCTGCCCCTCCCGCATCAAATCCTCTAAGGGTCAATGTACTGTTGTAAATATCGCGCCTGACGGTTTGCCGATCAGATCCAACATTCAATTTGGCACTCAAGCCCGGCAATACGTTATAGTCTAAGGTAAAGTTGCCAAATGTCCGGTTGGTTTGGCCCTCCGAGCTTACTCCTTCGATCAAACTTACGGGATTGGGCGTCGTTAGATTTGGAGATTGGTTAAAACTTCCATCCTCATTGCGAATCGGTTCGGTTGGGTCGTATAATATGGCGGCGTATACCGGACCCTGTGCTTCATTGGTAGCTGAATTATCGATTGCAAAATCATCAAATTGAACGGAAGTATTCAGGTTGAGGGACACCTTAAATTTGTCGCTGATGTCGTGCGACAAGTTCAATCTTCCCCCAAATCTACGCATGCCGGTATTTCTTACGATTCCTTCCTGGTCGAAATAATTCAGGGATGCAAAAAAAGAAGTTTTGGGTGATCCTCCTGAAAAACTGAGGTTTTGGTTAATGATTGGGGCCGAGGTGAACACTTGTTCCTGCCAGTCGGTACCCGCTCCGATACGGGCAATATCGGCCGAAGAAAATATCTCCCCTCCTACTTCTTCCAATCCAATTTCGTTCATCACCTGAATGTATTCTTCCGTATTGAGCGTCTCCAATCTTCGGGGTGCCTCCTGGTGAGCATAATAGGCATCGTAGTTGATTTTGGTTTTTCCGGCCTCGCCGTTCTTGGTCGTGATGAGTATCACCCCGTTGGCTCCTCTCGCACCGTAAATGGCCGTAGCCGATGCATCCTTCAGCACCTCTACGGATTTGATGTCCGCCGGGTTGAGCGCGCTGAGCGGGTTTCTACCGACGGTCGTACTTCCGACGAAAGCAGCACCCCCTCCCTGAATCAGATTACTATTGTCGATCGGGAAACCGTCGATAACGTAAAGCGGTTCATTGCCCGCGGTAATGGAACTCGCCCCCCGTATTCTAATGGAAACACCTCCACCTGGCTCGGAACTGGTTTGTGATACTTGCACACCTGCGGCTCTACCCGTGATTAATTGATCTACGGAATTGGCAACACCTCCGTTAAAATCTTCTTCTTTCATGGAGGAAACAGCACCCGTCAAATCGCTTCTTTTAACGGTACCGTAGCCGACGACTACTATCTCTTCTAATTCTGCAATGTCAACCAAGAGCGTAACATCGATTGTTGTTTGCTGACCAACTGCAATTTCCTGCTGGCTATAGCCCGTATAAGAAAAGACCAGTACGGCTTCCTCATCGGGAACTTCAATGGAATACGTTCCATTAAAGTCCGTTACGGTACCGGTAGTGGTGCCCTTTAGTATGACCGTCACTCCGATTAATGGCTCACCGCCATCATCGGTTATCGTTCCGGTGACTTCAATTGCAGCCTTCAGTTGCGTCGAACCTTGGGCCAGCATCAGGGCGCGATCAACTGGATGTTGTTGTTCCCGTAGTAGGCTCAGATTGCCGCGCCGTTCCAATTTATCGATTTGGTTGATTTTGCGGCGGATCTTCTTTACGTCTTTCTTTCCTTTCTTGGTATCTCGAAAAAGCAGGATGTATTTTTTATTAAACAGTTCATAACTTAGGCCTGTCTTGAAAAGAAGGCGATCAATGGCGCTTTCAATACGCTCTCCTTCCTTAAAATCGAAATCTACGGTCTTGTTTTCAACCAGGTTTGATTTGTAGTTGAAAAAGACTTTGTACTTTTCTTCAAATTCTGATAAAACTTCTTTCAATGGCTGTGCTTGGTCGTTTTCCGTGGTCGATCCGGCAAAAATTGTGGGATAGAAACCGGGCCCCAATAACAAAAGTAGCAAGGTCACCGCCCTGATTTCTTTGTAAAAGAAACTTCTTTTCATAATTTTGTGAGTTTTTATATCGAAAACAATAATTGGAATAGCCGCAAGGTATTGACGTGCTGGCGGTTATTCCTCTTTCTTTGATTCTGTGTCGATCTTGTACACGTTATTTTCCTTCGCAATGAGAGCTCCGATGGATTTTCCCAAAACAGCCATTGTTTCATCTATATTTTCGGTAGGTAACGTGACGGTGAACGGTGTGTCGGCCAGTACGGTACTCGCTATGACAAATGATAGCCGATGAGCTTCCGACAACTCCTCCAGGATCAGTTTTAAGGGCGTTTCCTGAAATTGGATAAAACCTGCCCTCCAGTTTGGTTGCTGTTCTTGAACCACCTTTTCCGGTTGGGTTACCTTTTGATCGATGGTAGAATATCGGATGGCTTCTCCCGGAGACAGATTCATCGTTCTGTCCAATTGATGATCCAGGTTGATCTTGACCTCCCCTTCTTCCAGGAAAACCGTAGTTTTATTCTTATGGGTATTTACATTGAAGGCTGTTCCCAACACCTCTACCGTCAGATCGTTGGTAATGACCTGAAATTTAGCCTGGGTAGCCGGCTTTTTACGCACTTTGAAATAGGCTTCGCCACTCATACGAACCACCCTGGTTCCCCCCTTTTGCCAGTCTTTTTTGAACCTGAGCGACGAGTTTCCATTTAAGACGACCAGGGAGCTGTCCGGTAAAAACAATTCCCGGACCTCGCCATAAGCACTTTGATGTAAAATCTCTTTATTGGCCCGGTGCTGTTGCAGCAGCCAAATGGAGCCGATGAGTAACAGCACTGCCGCAGCTGCGCTTCCAATCCACCCGTACAACCTTCTTTGCAACGTGGGTAGCTTGGCTTCACCCGTCGTGTCTTTTTCAACCTTTTCAAAAATTCGATTCGAAACACTTGCCTCCATTTCCGGCAGCTTACCCAATTGCCGAAAAAGTTCCACCATGATTTCTGGTCCTGCTCCCGATGGATCCTCTTGTATTAATTGGAGCAGGTGTTCCATTTCTTCTCGGGTACACCGATTGAGAAATAGTTTGCGGATCAGTTCTCCTTTTTTCTGCATTAGCGTTTTACTGTAGTAGTTTTTTGTAATTATTGAAATTAGATGGTTTAATACATTTAATTGGCAGACCTTCCACTTGCCAATTTTTAATCTTTTCCTTTACACCAATTCCAAATTAAAAAAGGACTACACTACCCGCATTTTTTTTATCTTCGTTTATAGACTATTTGAATTTTCCTGCCCGATCCGACGATCTTGGTCAGGTGGGATTTTCAGAATTTATTGTTAACCGTCCAGCGACTCAACTACCTTTTTTTGCATAAGGAGTTCATATATCAGCATTTACAGAGGCTCAAAAATGGTAATAGAGAAAGCTTTCGTTTGATCTACAACCAATATCACAAACAAATCTATTACTATTGTTTAAAGCTCATCAGACAGGATACAGTGGCCGAGGAGGCCACTGCGGATGTGTTTATCAAACTCTGGGAAAAAAGGCACATCATCGATCCGGATTCCCCGTTCTCACCACTTCTTTACAAGATAGCAAAAGACATTGCTTACAACTATCTCAAAAAGATAGCCGCCAATGATCGCTTAAAGCAGGTTTTCCTCAATAACTTTCCGGTAGGGCATTATAAAGACGGGGAAGCGATTTTGATTGAAACCGAGGCAATGGAAGCCATCCAAACCGTGGTGGAAAAATTGCCGCCCAAGAGGAGGGAGATTTATAAATTGCGGTATTTCGAAGGGATGAATAATCAGGCCATAGCGCAGCAACTGAATCTGTCTGTCAATACGGTCCGGGAACAATTGGCAAGAGCTCGTCGATTCTTAAGGGAGCATCATAGTTTGAGTGAAAATAGTTTGCTGTTGTTTTTGCTTTTTTTTAGTTGATTTACTGAGAACACTAAGGACGGAACGGGATAGAACAGGATAGAACTGGCAAATCTTGAGATTTGCCAGTTCTTAAGACCTACTTCGTCCATTCGATTGTTTTACTCATCAGGCCTGCTTTTACCGTAATAAGTAGTTGGTCGTCCTTTTCTTCCAGAACCGCATTCATCCATTTTCCTCTTTTCGCGGCATACAATTTCCCTTTCCACGCTCCGTCTACCGACTTGACGTCTTTGAGTAAGCGTTTGCCTATTTTGGCTTCAGCGTTGTCGGAAGAAAATATTTTGCCTTCGTAAACACCATTGGTTTCTGCAATTTCAATTTTAGTGTTGTCTTTTCCGGTATTCCAAATGCCTGCCGGTGATTGCTGAGCATACATTGTCAAGGTCGATAAAAGAGCGAAAAACATTAATGCAATTTTCATTTTGAATTATTTTTGGTTGATTGATAAAAGATTTCTGTTTGAGGAATGGGCTTACCATTTTCTATTCCTGCGTTTTTCTAGTCGTTCCCGTCGGTCTTCTCTTCGTTCTCGGCGGTCTTCTGCTGCTTCCCGTTTGTCTTCTGCGATTTCTGCTTTGGTTGCAGCAATGTCTTTTTCCATGGTACCGGCAAATTCTCGGAGTAAGGCTTTATTCGCTACTGCTTTTTCTTGCAGGGAAGCATCAAAAGAAAAGGTAAAAGCCTGAAGTGTGGTATAAATCTGCTTTTGGCGTTTCGTTCGCGCTATTTGCCGTTCCAAATCGGCTTTATCATCCATTGCATCTCTTTGATCATCTTTCCGATCGCGGCGGTCATCTCTTACATCACGGACATCCTTGCGGTCATTATCTACCGTTCTTAAATCAAAGCGGCTTCTTCTGGACTCTCTTTTGGACGCGGCCACTTCAGACTGGCTTTGTGATAATTCTTGTTTGTCCTGAGCAATTTTCTTTTCGCTTTGCTCAATTTCTCGCTTCATGGCAGCTATCAATTCCGTTTTTAGGGCAGTAGTTTTAGCACCATTTTTAACGGCGAAGGCTTTTTCGAACTCCGTCAATTTTGCTTGAAAAACCGCCAATTCCTCCACATCTCTTTCCAATTGTGCTTCGTTGGTGGCCATCGCTTTTTTGTTTTGACTGGCTTCCGCAACATTTCTAACCGTTTGGGCACGAACGAAATGGCTTAGCAGAAGCATGGTCAGTAAGAAACATGTTTTCTTATTCATAGGGATGGTTTTGTATTTGATTTTCAATTAATTTATTCAACAATTTTCTGATAGCTATTTTGCAATTCATCTTGAATGACGTAGGCTAGTCCGTCGGCAATTAACTCCAAATCGACAGACAATGTTTCCGTTTGAAAGGTCCAGCCGGAAGGCAGATTCAGGCTTGCACCCAGCAATGCCAAGTCGTCGATCGTCAAATCGGGGTTTATTTTTCTGCTGTAGGACTGCATGATGTACTCCTCCCCCGCTGGATTGATCAATTTGTATACTTCATTGCCCGCCTGGAAAGTATATGTAGTGGAGCGCTGAACTTGATTTTCTGCATACGGGGCTTCCTCAATGACTCCGCTAATTTGTGCCTGCATTTGCATTTGCAGGGTACCAAAAGTGGTTATTTTCCCAGCAACACTACTGCCATTATTATCATTTTGTACGGTTTGGTTCACGAGCCAATGTCTGGGCCCGTTCAAGTTTATTGCGACGGCTCCCAATTGGCTTTTCAAGTCATCAGCGTTTAGCATATACCATTGATCTTCCGGGCAGTCGTTGAAGCTCGTCGTAACGTACACTTCTGTGATCAGTCCACCGCCACATTCAAATGTGGGAATTACTTCTCCATATCTGAAATTTCTCATATTGGAAGGAGGAGCCAGGAATTGTGTTCTGGCCTCATTCTGGACCGGACTGTCAAAATTTTCACAAGAAACTGTTCCAACATTATCCCAGTCGGTAGCATAGAAGTCCACCAATCGACTGGCTATTTCAACACCTTGGTCACTTTGTAGGAAGTGGCCGGCTTCCGGAAGCCTAACGTGCGGTTTTTCGGCAGCACCGGGCACATTGTCAATAAAATTTTGTTGAGCTTCGCAAGAGCCCAGACTGCCGGCATCATTCCCGCCCCATATCGTAAGCATGGGTTTTTGGTAAGCGGTAAGGCCGGCCCAGGCTTCCGCATTTAACCCTCCTAATTCATTTACTAATGATGGAAATGTGCGCACACCAGCCATATACGCTCGGCTCGGAAAAGGAGCATCATAAGCTGCTTCTTCATCAGCAGGAAGGTCGAACCAGGTTAAGGCTTCCACCACTTCAGAGGCTTTGAAGGAGGCGCCCTTCATGGCATAGTTGGCCCATGCTTCAAAACCACCTGCACCTTCCTCGATAATCAATTCGCAACCATCATAAAAGGGGAACTGTTGTGCGGGGATATCGGCAAATGGGGAGGTAAGATCTTCTATTTCATTGGGGTTCTCAATTGGGTTTATAGCTTGAAAACCCGGAGGCACCACCGGAAGTTGACCATTGCCGACGCTGATCGTAGCAAACCAGTCCGGATTAAGTCCTGCTACTCTTAGACCAATGAGGCTACCCCAGTCTTGCACAAACAAATTGATATCGCTCAGTCCAAGTTGCTGAATAAATTGCTCCAGCCGGTCGCCATGCCCCAGGTAACTGTATTCGGAAATATCAATCGGTTTGTCAGAGCGTCCCATGCCTAAGTGGTCCATGGCAATGACCCGATATCCGGCATCCGCCAAAATTGGTATCATCTTTCGATATAAATAAGACCAACTTGGTTGACCGTGAAGCAATAGTACCACCTCACCACCGGCCGGGCCGGCTTCCGCATACGCTTGTCGCAGTCCGTCGATTTCAACGTATTGGTAGGCATAAGGCCAGTCAGGAAGATTTTGGAAAAACGCATCGGGTGTTCTGACAAATTGAATACCATCGATCGTGGTCAAGGTGTCAATTGTCGAGATCGGGTTATCATCATCTGTTGGAGGGTCAATTGTTACATCGTCGTCTTTTTCACAAGCAACGATTAAAAAAACCAGCACCATCAGGGCAAATAACAAAGAATTCCTTTTCATAATAGATTGATTTTAGAGAAGATTATTTCATTTGATCACTTCAAAAATCAAGGAATTCTGAATTGCGGACTTCTAAACTGAAGTGAATTGAACAAGATGGAAGGTGGATTGAACAGTTGGAAATGCTAGAGAACCACAGCTCATTTTAGAATATGTTTAAATTTTGTTTTCGCAGCCGAAAATGTTCAGTTTGGGGTTCTCATAAAGCCAAATTTTTGGTGCATAGCAGCGCTATGGTCTAAAA
>JANQRV010000477.1 GCA_028284395.1 Saprospiraceae bacterium | reverse complement strand
GATGGCGAATCGTGACGCTTCAGTCCAATTGTTCAGTGATTCGACGCCCTGAATCGATTGATAGATCAAGACGGCACCCACCGCCTCGATGGCCAGTGTAACCCATACAATTTGAGATAATACCCGACGGACATTGCCCAATCGAGAATCTTTGGTCACGTCGGTCAAGACCATTTGAGCTTGGAAAGAATAACTGTCGCCCCGAAAGAAAAAGGCAAAAAAGCTGGTAAAAGTCAGGATGCCCAGGCCTCCCACCTGTACCAGGGCAATGATGGCCCACTGCCCGGTGGCCGTAAAGTCGAATTGCGTGTCAACCACGGCCAGTCCAGTGATACAAATAGCACTGGTGGCGGTAAAAAAAGCGTCGATCACCGAAATGGATTCGGTGGCAATCCCCGGCAATAGTAAGATCAACCCTCCCAAAAGGATGAGGATCAGGAAACTCGAAATAAATACCAGAGGTGCATTAATGCGATTCTTCACAGTTTGGATCTTTGTCGACATGTAGGTCCATTTACATCCTGCAAAAAGCTTGAGAGCTGAAAATGTTCAGAACTTGCTTGAAATTTTCTGCCGGAGGCAATAAACCCGGGCAAGTTCTGAACATTTGCCTGCTTCAAACTTTTTAGCGATGAATCCGTTTGCGGTTTTTTCATGAATTTGCCATGGTGGATTCATGAGCATGCCGCGAACAAATTTTATAGGACTTTTCAAAAAAAGAATATGTTGACGAAAGAAAATTTTGACGCTTTGAAAACCATTAGAGATGATTACTGTGTATCGATATACATTCCGACCTATCGGGCCGGTCACAATCAGGAGGACCGTCTACGATTCAAGAATGCATTAAAAGAGGCAAGGGATGGCCTCATCGAAATGGGTTTGGAAGAAAAACAGGCTCGTGGATTTCTCACAACTGCTTACGATCTGCTGTACAACGAAAGATTCTGGCTGCATCTGTCTGACGGCCTAGTGGTCTTCATCCGGCCCGGTCAATTTGAATACCACATTCTTCCCCTAAATTTTAATCCGTTCGTCTTTGTAGGGCAGCAGTTTTACTTAAGGCCTCTGTTGCCGTTGCTCCAGGGAAAAAACCGCTTTTTCCTCCTGGCATTGAGTCAAAATCAAGTCCGCTTTTTCGAAGCCGATCGCTATTCCATTACCCCGGTAATCATTGGCGACCTGGTTCCGGGCGATCTGCAAGAAGCCCTGCAATTCAAAAACCGAAGTATTAATATTCAGTCTCATTCCGGAAACAGTCGGCAAGGTGCCTCGATCGTGCATGGCCACGGAATGGGTAAAGACCACAAGGTCAAAGATCTAATCTATTATTGTCGGTCCATCGACAACGGCATCATGGAAATGCTGCACGACGAAAAAGCCCCGCTCATGCTGGCCTCCGTAGACTACCTGGCTCCCATCTACCGGGAAGTAACCAACTACCCGCACGTTACCGATCTCCACATCAACGGTAATCCCGATGGAGAAGATCCCGTGTTGTTGCACGAAAAAGCCTGGGCACTTATGGGCGACTTTTTTAATCAGAAACCCGAAAAACTGAAAGCCTTTGAAGCTGCCCTCGCCTACGGAAAAGCTTCCTTTAATCTCCACGAAATCTTGACCGCTGCCGTCAACGGCCGCGTCAAAACCCTCTTTTTGAATAAAGACTATCGCAACTGGGGACAATTGGATGAAGCCGCCAATCAAATCTTTTACCACCGCACCAAAGAGCCCCACAGTCAAGACCTCCTCGAACTGGCTGCCCTTCACACCTACGACAATGGCGGAGAGGTCCTGCAGATGTCGCGGAAGGAATTGCCGCGCATGACGGCGAATGCGAATGCGGTTTTTCGCTACTAGAATGGTTTGATTTGTTTGAATGATTCGAAGTTCGGATGGTTGTTATCCTCTTCGTGAACAATTTGTTTAGATTTTTCTTTATACTCTAACCCTCCTGCCTTGCTTTACCTACGACACAGCAGGCAAGAACCTCGAACAACTCGAACCATTCAAACCACAAAATTTTCAAAAATAAAATGCGATTTAAATTCATGCTCATCGGACTTTTTTGTACCATCTTTTCTCTCGCCGCCCGTTCCCTGTTTGCCCCTGGAGACGTCTCGGGCATCACCGAGAATCCTCCTCTCCCGGTAATTTCCGGCAGTTTGACGACCGACAAAGTGGTTGCCTTGCTTGAGAAAGGCGATGCCGATGGCTTTATCGCCCGGTTTGATCCGGATATTACCATTGCTTTGCCCAGAAAGAAAGAGGCACAATCCCCTCGTCGCGCGGGTCGCATACTCCGGCGTTTCTTTGATACGAATGTGCCGGAAGCATTTCGGGTTTTGCACGAAGGGCTGTCCGAAGATGGGGAACAGCGATTTATTGTCGGGAATTTAGTGACCGAGAACGGAGTGTTGCGGACCTACGTTTTGTTGCGGGATGATTTGGTGTTGCGTTTGGAAGTCGGGATGTAGGAGTGTGGAAATCCGTCTGATCGCTGCTGCCGGCAACAGGGACCAGTTTTTGAAGAAACTTCGGAGGAGAGCCAATGCCGGGGACGTACCTCCTCCGGGGTATAAGCCGAGTAAGCGGCCCGAATAAGGCGTACACGGCAGACAGCCGGGCGTTTCTGTCCCCGGAGGTTTGAAACCCGATCTATGCAACACCTCGGAAGAGCAAAGCTCTTGAACATTTTAACCACTTATCCTATATATGGGTGATGAACCGTCTCATGGTTCATCAACACGAAAAACATTCCATATGTATGAAGAGAAAAATGTAGTGCAAGTCAGACATGGCTACCGACCCTTACAAGACTTTAAGCAATGTGAGGATATCCTGAGCAAGAAACAGTCATCGCCTGCCGTCTTCATTATGACGGCTTCTTGGTTGGGCAATGGCCTATTTGTGGATCGCTGGGTAGCGCAACGGGCAAAAGACCTAATGGGCCGGATTGCTTTTTATCGCATCGATGTGGATCAATTGCCAAGAACGCGCGAGTTTTTTCGAGTCACTGGCTTGCCAGCCGGCTATTTCATTAAGAACGGTGAAATTCAGGATCATTTCTCGGGCATGATCGGTCGCGCCGTCTTTGATCGAAAAGTGGATGGACTGCTGGCAGATTAGCGTTTGAGGAAGTCGTATTTATCAATGCCCAGTTTTTGCATTCGGGAGCGAAGTGTCTTGTCGTTGATCTTCAACAGTTGAGCCGCTCCGCCTTTTCCGCTAATCTTACCGCCAGTGCGCCGCAGAGCCTTTAGGATGTGGTTTTTTTGTATTTCCTCCAAACTTGGGAAGCGGGTACTTTTCGACGGATTGCTCCGCAAATGGAGACCCTCCATCGTCAGTTTTTTGCCGGGCGTTAAAATGACAGCGCGTTCGATGATGTTTTCCAATTCGCGCACATTACCGGGAAATTCATAGTGCATCAGCTTTTCTACGAACTTTTTGGGGATTTCCCGAATTTCCTTTCCAATCTTTTTACTGTATCGCTGCGTAAAATAATTGATAAGCAGGGGGATGTCTTCCCGGCGTTCGCGCAGTGGAATATTGTGGATGGGGAAAACATTGAGCCGGTAGTAGAGGTCTTCGCGAAAGAGCCCCTTGGCAACCCGGTCCGCCAGATTTCGGTTGGTGGCCGAGATGACACGTACGTCGACTTTGATGATTTGGTTGCCCCCCACCCGCCTGAATTCCCCTTCCTGCAGCACCCGCAACAGATTCGGTTGCAGTTCCAGCGGCAGTTCGCCGATTTCATCCAGAAAAATGGTGGCTCGATGTGCTTTTTCAAACCGGCCGATTTTGGCCTGGTAGGCTCCGGTAAAGGCCCCTTTTTCGTGGCCGAAAAGTTCACTTTCGATCAGGTTTTGTGGCAGTGCGCCGCAGTTGACGGTGACCAGCGGTCGGTCGCTCCGGTTGCTCAATTGATGTAGCGATCTTGCCAGCAGCTCTTTTCCCGTTCCGGTCTCACCGGTGATCAGTACCGTGGTATCCGTTTCGGCAACCTGTTGGACTTGTTGTAGCACCTCCTGGTAACGGGGGCTTTCACAAATGATGTTGCCGAATTCCTCGTTATCTGAGAAATTCGCTTTCAGTCTCAGGTTTTCCGATTCGAGTTCGTTCTTGAGATCCTCGATGTCTTTGAGAGCATCCCGAAGCTCTTTCTCTCGTTGAATGCGATGATCGATGTTTCTCAAAATAAGACAGTAACATTCCTTTCCCACAAAAATAGTGCGCGTAATAGATGCTTCCACCATAAATGGCGGGCCGTCGGCCGGTGCGATTGAAAACTCGGTGTGCAACTGATTGCCGTTGTCCAGCGATTGCCAGTCTTGTTTCATGCGCTCCTCGGTATAGTCGGGAAAAACATCGAAGATGTTTTTGCGTGAAAATATCTTTTTCGTTGCGCCTAGTTTCTGATAGGCCGCTTCGTTGTAGTAAAGTACTCGACCGGCGGGGTCTACCCATAAGATGATGTCTTGAGCCTGGTTAATGGTAAACTGAGTCAGCTTGAGCAAAGCTTCGCGCTCCTTTCGCTTGGTCAGGTTGCGTATGAAACAACAAACGTACTTTTTTTGGCCGTACTCAAGTAGATTCGTGGAAACGAAAACAAAAAGTTTGCTTTCGTCACTCGTCCGGAGATAGGTTTCGAATTCCGTATCGTCTTCATCTCCCTCGTGGAGCCCAAGCCAATTGTTTTCATCGTAATGAAAATCTAGCTGCTTCAGATCCATTTCCTGTAGCTGAGCGCGGGAATAACCAAGCGATTTTTCAGCAGCTCGGTTGGCGTAAATGATTTTTTTGGTCTCGTCCACCCATAAAATGATTTCCAGGGCGTAGTCCATGGAGTATTGGGTCAGGTACATCTCTTCAGTTCGTCCGGCAACGGAAGAAATGTCTTGCACCGTTCCATATATCGAAAGGACCTGGCCCTCGAACAACATGGGGATGGCGTGAATGACAATCCGGCGCTGCTCATTGCTTTCCCTGAAGAATAAGGTGATTTCCCTTTCGAATCGACCGGGTTGCGGACCATTCAGTAAGTTGGAAACATCAGTTCTTAGATTTTCCAGTTCCTGAGTAGAGATCAGGCCTCCGATCAATTCGATTACTTCGTCTTCTGATCTCATCGATTGGTGCTTGGTCTGCAGAATTCCCGATAATTCACGGGTAAAGACCACTTCTTTTTTGACCACGTCCCATTGCCAGGACCCCGTATTGGAAATGGAAGAGGTGATTTCCAGCAATTGCTTAAACCGGTCTTTCTCCAGCACATTGTCAATGAAAGCAATGCAGATCGGGGCTTCCTTCATTTGCACCGGAACCCCCCGCAGCTTGACCGGATAAATGGTACCGTCGGTGTTGATGTGTTCAGTCTCGAGATATAGTCGTTTGTCTTTCAGTAAGGTACTCCAGTACTTCCGCCAGGAAAGCAAATTGATGTGGGGATTGATCTCAAAGATGGTTTTTGCCGGAAAGCTTTCTTTTTCGTAACCAAGATCACTGGCAAAAGCACCGTTGACACCGAGAATATGGCCGTCGCTGTTCAGAATAAGTGCACCATGCCTGACAATGGTCAAGACGCCCAGATAGGTCTCTAACATGTTTTTACTCGACAGGACACCGCTTTCTCCCATATTTGAACATTAGCCGTAGGACTACAATAGATTGATAAGGTACAGAATAATTCCATTTTGCTTCCCTTACTGGTCCTAAACTTTGCTGATATTTAATAAAATTGATGATATATCATCAAAATAAATTTTGTATATTAGGTTTAAATAACTGTAAATCAATTATTTGAAAGTTTGGCACGACCTTTGGAATACTTGTTAGTGTAAATCATCGACAATTACCATTTTTCACTAAAATTTTATCAATTATATGACGAGTATGGAATTCAGCCTTAGGTTTAACGAATTAGCGGATTTAATGTTTGGTTTCGCCATGAAGCTGACCAAGAACCGGGAAGAGGCTAAAGACCTACTGCAAGAAACTGCTACACGCGCATTCGGGAACCTTAAACGATTTAAGAAGGGAACTAATTTCAAAGCCTGGATTTCGACCATCATGCATCATTCTTTTGTCAATCACTACCGAAGGAAGAAAACCAGAGAGGTGGGTGCGGATACCGTCAAAGTCCAATTTTACGGACAGGGAAATAAAAGTACTTTTGCTAATGCGCACTCCAAGATCATGATGAAAGAACTCATGTCATTGGTCAACGGGCTTGCCGTAGATTATAAAGATCCATTCTTAATGCATTACGAAGGTTATTCCTACAAAGAAATCTCAAAGAAATTGGGGCTACGGATGGGGACCGTGAAAAGCCGAATCTTTTACGCTCGTCAGAGGTTACAGGAAAAAATCCTCGAGCGCTATGGCGATGCTGTCTTGCATCGCACCTAACTTCATGCTACGCATTATTCTTTTCCACTTGATCGATTCACCTATTCAAAATCATCTTTCCAACAATGCTTCAACGTTTCAATGAAGCCTGGACACAGCTGGTAGACAAAATGTATGGCTGGTTCAATAGTGCGATACTAGGTCTGCCCAACTTCATCCTCGCTCTGCTGTTATTTCTTTTCTCCCTCTACTTCGCACGACAATTAAAAAAGATCGTACGACGGGGAGTAGGAAGAGCAACCAAAAACACAACGGTCGTTAACGTCGTTTCTAATCTTTCTGTCGCTGTCTTTATGTTGTTTACCATATTTCTGGTGTTAATCGTACTGGAATTGGACGAAGCCGTCACCGCTTTGTTAGGGACAGCTGGAGTGGTGGGTTTAGCAGTGGGTTTGGCACTGCAAGATCCTATGGTCAACCTCTTTTCGGGGGTCCTGATGAGTGTGAAGCAATATTACCAGATTGGTGATCACGTAGAAACCAACGGCTATTTCGGGAAAATCAAGCAAATTACCTTGCGGGCCACGATTTTGATGACACCCGATGGCCAGGAAGTTGTCATTCCCAATAAAGATGTCGTGCAAAACCCCATTGTCAATTACTCTCATTATCCTTGCCGCCGCATCGATGTACAGTGTGGAGTAGCCTACGGTGACGATCTAAGACTGGCACAAAAAACAGCCTTGATGGCCATCAAAGAAAATGTAGCGTTCAGCAGCCAACATCCGGTCGAATTTTTTTACACGGAATTTGGCGATAGTTCCGTCAATTTTGTAATCCGCTTCTGGCAAAATATTACCAGCCCGGCCCATTATTTATTGGCACAGCACAAGTGTATTATTGCGATCAAAGAAGCTTTTGACCGGAAGGGAATTACCATCCCTTTTCCCATTACTACTTTGGACTTTGGAGTGGTAGGCGGACAGCGCTTGGAAGACCTTGCATACTTTAAAAAATCTAATCAGGACGCTCGAACTGAGTTGTCTCTGTCCTCAAGTTAGAGACCCTTTTTGGCGGCAGTAATTCTGCTTTTAGACAGATGCTGTCGCCGTTTTACTGTAAATATTCCAGTAAGGCCCGCATCTTCTCCTCTTTCATCACCTTCGGAAACTTGATTTGGCCTCCTTTCTTACCGTTTTCTTCTAACCATGCATCAATAGGGGCCTTGTCCCCATCGCGTCATGCACCGGCGGAGGTGCTGATGATCAAAGCGTAATCCTGACCTTCTTCCACCGGATCGTGCGCTTTTTCGATTGAGGTGCCGATGATGGCTATGAATCAGATTTTAATGGTAAGAAATAGGGTGAGTGGTAGGGATGCCAACCAGGATGAGTGCTGCCTTGAGCAACATCGCTTCGAGCGATATCATGTTATTTGTAGGCCAATTGACGCCTACCTATCGCATTCCTTTCCTGATGTACGTCGATGGTTATGAATACAAGGAAATAGCAGCAGATTTGGGAATTCCGATTGGCACCGTTAAAAGCCGGATTTTTAACGCCCGTCTGCAATTGCGAACCAAGCTGGAATTCATCCGGTGAATGGTCGTTCCAAGGGGGGGATTGTGATGGCCTACGGAGGTGTTACGGAGCATCCGCAGAACGATGTATTCCTGAACAAATGACGTTCCTGGACCTTATACCGGAGTAAACCAAACAAAAGAAATAACAACATGTCCAATACTTCCTCTATCATCCGGGCCGGTTCGGCTTTTGTACAGCAATACCTGCTTGAAAAGTTACCGGCTTCCCGATTGTATCACAATTTTGATCACGCGGAAGAGGTAGCCGGCGTCGCTAAAAAATTGGCGAAGGCTGCTGACCTGACGGATGAACAAAGTGAAGTTTTACAACTGGCAGCCTGGTTTTTGAACTGTGGCCTTGGAAGGTCGGAAGAGCTGGCAGGAGAGGAAAGTGCTGCGGTAGCGGAGCACTTCCTGAAAAGTCGGAATTACGATGCATACCGAGTGAAAATAGTTCGGTCTCTGATTGTCCGATTTCACAGCGATGAGCCACCGGCAGACGAAATGGGAAGAATACTATACGATGCCAATTGGTCTTTTACCGGCCGCAAGCGCTTTTTTCGCCGGGCCAGGTTGTTGCGATTGGAGCGGGAAGAAACGGCCGGAAAAAAAATGTCGGCCCACGAATGGAATAAAACCTTACTGGATATGGTGATTCATCACCCTTTCCTCACTTCCTGGGCGCAGGACCGCTTCGGTAAAAGACGTAACAAAAACCTAGCCGTTCAAAGACAGAATTTGCGAAAAGCGTATGTAAAGACCATTCGCAAACGTACGGGAAAGGATTTTGGAAGGGGTGTAGATACCCTTTATCGGGTGACCTTGCGCAATCACATTGATCTCAGTAACATTGCAGATGGCAAGGCCAATATGATTATCAGCATCAACACCCTGGTCTTATCGATTTTAATTACGGCTGCTTCTGCCGGCTTTTCTTTGAGTCAGGTTACGCTTAGAGCCAATTTGCAGTACGTTCTGCCGGTGGTAGTACTGATGGTTAGTTCCCTGACCGCCATTATTTTTGCCGTCTTTTCAGCAATGCCCGCCATTCCTGACAAAAATTTCAATCAAGAAGATGTCAGGCAACATAAGGTGAGTATGTTGTTTTTCGGCAATTTCCTGAAATTGAAAAAAATGGAATTCGTGAAACATCTGCGGGCATTGAAAAAAGACCAGGAACTCCTCTACGATGACCTGTCGAAAGACCTTTACAACCTGGGGGAAGTCCTTAGAACAAAATACCGCTTGCTCACCATTGCTTACCGCGTTTTTGTGGGCGGCTTGATACTTACCTTTCTGGCTTTCGTAAGCTCCGGGCTTATATACAGCAATCCATTTTGATGAATTACGAAATTTATGGGTATCCTTCTATGATCACGCCCGGTTGGACCTCGGAAATAATATTGAAAGCGAACAAATTTGACTTTAAATCCTTATACCATAGTCGGCTCTAGAAATTAATATACCATATTTATTGATTTATCTGCATAATGCCTTTGCTGTGGCTGCTATTGCTTCTGTGGTTGCTATTGCCTCTATGGTTGCTGCGGCTGCTATTGCTGCTACGGTTACTATGGTTGCTGTGGCTGCTATTGCTTCTGTGGTTACTATTGCTTCTATGGTTGCTGCGGCTGCTATTGCTGCTACGGTTACTATGGTTGCTTTGGCTTCTTTGACAACTACCTGAGTGTTTCCCCGCTTTCATGAGGATAGTTAGTTTTGTTTTTCTTAAGCATCGGTTTGCTGCCTCGACTGCTCAAAACCAAAGTTAGGCCAAGAGCTAATAGAATCCAGGTGACTGCAAAGATTGATCCGGTCATCATGCCAAGATTTAAAAAGTGAAAGAATGAAATTGCGGAGTAAAGACGAAAAACGTCAGAAAGGTCACTTAATCAATGGGCTGATGCTTCAAGATTGCTGTTACGCCTGATTTTTCTGGACAATGGTGCGGTGCGGAAAGGGTATTTCAATGCCTTCCCGGTCAAAACGTTTCTTAATGGACTCCAGGACGTCACAACCCAGTGCAAAAGCATCGGCGTTGTCCTTGGTCCAGGCCCAAGCTCTCAAGTTTACCGAAGACTCAGCCAGCATGATCAGACGGACATCGACCTTTGGTTTCTCCTTTTGCAATTGCTCCGGCGTCCGGTTGTCGATTAGCAGGGGATGAGCCTCGATCTCACTCCGCATGATCTCCTTTGCCCGGTCAATATCACTGTCATAACTAATGCTGATATCTACCCATTTACAGATCTTGCCGTCCTCGAAATCCGAATTCACAATGATCTCGTCACTGATCAACGCATTGGGGACGAGGATGCGACGGTTTTCAAAATTTCGAATGACGGTGTGTCGCAAAGTGATGTCTTCAATGATCCCACTCAAATCTCGCAATTGGATGCGATCATTGACCCGGAACGGTTTGAAAATAACAATGAATACACCGCTGATGATATTGCTCAAGGCGTGCTGAGAGGCGAAACCGACGGCCACTGCCAGTATTCCTGCTCCAGCCAGCATTGAATTGGCCAGGGTACGCAGTCGTGGAATCATAGAAACGGCAATCCCAAAACCCACTATATAAATGAGCGCTACCAATGCATGGCGGAGGAACAAGTAATTGGTTGGGTCATTTTTCATACTTTCCGACGACTTTCTGATCAGTCGTTTAAAAAAACGGTTGACCAGAAATGCCAAAAAGAAAGTTACCACCAATATGCCCGCTACGATGCCCAGTTCGGATAAATTACTAACTAATTGTTCTTCCATATATCATTTCTTGAAGGATGTGAAGACTTTTAAAAGTCACTGCAAAATACAGAATCATTTGTTTCTTGCTGAAAGAGAACTGACAGCTAAATGTATTAGAGTAGACCGGCCAACTGTCCTGGTCATACGGGGGGTGGGAAGATACTAATCCACCACCAATTTGATCTTATCTTTCTTCGTTCTGATCTTCAACCAATCTTCTACCTGACTGCGTTCCTGTCGCCGCGCAGAGCGATTGAATTTTACATAAGCGAGATAAACGGTATCGTAAGTCAGGCTGTCCATCACGCTGGAAACCACCGTGGGAGCAATTGCCAGTTCTTGGACATTGTTGTTGATGACTTTGACCTCTTGCGCCAATTCGGCGATCGGCATTTCCCGCGAGCGCAACCGAAGGATCTCCGCTTCCAGGAATTGAATCTTATCATCTTTTCCTTTCAAAATCTCTTCGTTCTTTTTGTAGAGGTCTTCGATGATGCCGACTCTCATCTGGTTGTTCAATTGTTCCAACGAGGGTAACGGATTTTCTTCGGGGGCGATGTAGCCCTGGCGAATGACCAGGTCTACCCCGGGCAGATGGTATTGATCGAGCTTGTCTTTGGCCTTTTGAATTTGCTCCGGCGTCACCGGTTCTCCGAAGAAAGTTACTTCGATGCCTTTTGTTTTACCGTCGAATGTATATTGACGATTGATGATCTGACAGTTATCAAACTGTAATTCCCGGCTAATGAAGATATTTGCATTTTGTTCGAAAAAACTCTTCATAACCACGTTATAGGCTGTATAGGAGCTCGGCAAGCAGGTGAGCAAGGCAAAAGTATAAATGTAAAATCGTACTCTTCTCTCTCTGACCTCGTCGACAAATTCTTTTTTCCGATACTTCAATAACCTGACAATCAGGTAGGTAGAGAAGCTGATAAAGACGCTGTTGATGAAGAAAAGATAGAATGCGCCAAAGAAGTAGTTCCACTGTCCGGTCGCTAATCCGAAACCAGCCGTACACAGTGGAGGCATCAAAGCCGTAGCGATCGCAACACCCGGTATGGCATTGCTCTTCTCCTTCCTGCTACCAGCTACGATGCCGGCGAGACCGCCAAAAAGTGCGATCAAAACATCCCATAGCGTAGGTGAAGTTCGTGCCAGTAGTTCGGATTGCGCGTCGTCTAGAGGAGATATCCAAAAATAAAAAGCCGAAGTGAGTACGCTCATGGCGACGGCAATGCCTAGGTTGCGCAGCGCCTTCACAATGAGTTGGAAATCGTTGATTCCAATGCCGAGGCCTACCCCCATGATGGGGCCCATGAGCGGAGAAATCAACATCGCACCGATGATAACCGCCGTGCTGTTTACGTTGAGACCTACCGAAGCCACCAGAATGGCGAAAATCAGGATCCAGAGATTGGCTCCGCGAAAGACCACTCCTTTTTTGATCTCCTCAATGGTTTCCTGCTCCGCCGCCCGGTCTTCGTCGAGGTTAAATCGATCCTTGAGAAACAACCTGAAATAGCGCAGTAATAAATTGAAATTTACTTTTCTTTCCGTCATAATTGCTCTTTACCTTTTTCGGTTTTCCAAAATGCAAGTATAATTGTTCTTCCCATATTAGAATATGTTTAAATTTTGTTTTCGCAGCCGAAAATGTTCAGTTTGGGGTTCTCATAAAGCCAAATTTTTGGTGCATAGCAGCGCTATGGTCTAAAA
>JANQRV010000467.1 GCA_028284395.1 Saprospiraceae bacterium | reverse complement strand
GCGCTACCTCAGCATTACTCCCCGGCAGGTCTTGAGCCATACCTCTGGTTTGCCCAATTGGCGGTATATGACCAATAAAATGAATTATCTGGAGTTGCTCTCCGAGCCGGGAGCATCTTTCTCGTATTCGGGAGAAGGTTACGAATACCTGGCCAATGTCGTCGTTCGTCTTTCCGACGGCACGCTGGCTGATTTGGAAAACCTGATCCAGAAAGAAGTTCTGATTCCTTTTGGTATGGAGCGATCCCGTTTCACCTGGAATGAGGATATGGCTCAAAACAAAGCTGCCGGTCACGTGCTGCCTAATTTGCCGAACAATCGCTGGGAACCCTTGTTGGCAAGGGTGGCCGGGGGCTTACACTCCAATGCCCCTGATTTCGCCCGCTTCCTCATCGAAGTGATGAATGGGACGGGACTGAGTGAGGAAGCCCTTCGAGAAATGCTCCAGCCCGCGGTAATACTGCCAGAAGATCACGACATCAAAAAAGCGTACGGAGTGGAGCAATGGACCCTGGGATTCGCTCGTCAAAATACCCCTTACGGCATCAAACACTCGCACGGTGGCAACAATGTCGACTTTCAGTCTTATTTCGAATTTTACCGCAATCAGCGGATCGGCTACGTCTACATGACCAATTGCAGCAAGGGAGACGAGTTAAACCTGAAACTGAACGAGCTGCTGACCCACGGCCAGGTGCCAAACGATGATGCGGAGTACGAGGTAGTCAATCGAAAAGTGACCAAAATATCGGATGGGATCTACGAGGGTATTTCGCTAAATGCCAGAATGGGGGCTGGTTTCTGTTGGCTAAAGGAACAATGCTTTCGGGAGGGCACCATCGAATTTGACGTCAGAGGAGAAAACCTGCGCGAAAAAAGCTTTGTCGGCGTCGCCTTCCACGGTCAGGATGACAACACTTATGAGTCGGTGTATTTCAGGCCCTACCTCTTTGGATCTACCGATGCTACCGAATCCAATTACATGGTTCAATACATATCCATGCCCCAATACGATTGGTTTAATCTACGCAGTGATTGGCCCGGAAAATTTGAGCAAAAAGTGGAAAATGCCCCGAAACCAAACGATTGGTTTCATGTGAAGGTGGAGGTAAAAGCAAGAAAGGTCCGGGTTTTTGTGAACCACGCCAATAAGCCCGTTCTGGAATTTGAGCAGCTGGGAAAACACCAAGAAGGCAAGATTGGATTTTGGGTGGGTAATCTGTCCAGCGGAGACTTCGCCAATTTAAAAATTACACGGAAGTGAGTAATTCGTTGACGACATGTCCGTGCACATCCGTCAACCGATATCTTCGACCCTGGTGTTTATAGGTCAATCGTTCGTGATCTATCCCCATTAAGTGAAGTGCAGTGGCGTGTAGATCATGAACGTGTACCGGGTCTTTAACCACATTATAGCCAAAATCATCGGTTTGGCCGTAACTCAGTCCGGGGCGGATACCGCCCCCGGCCATCCAGATGGTGAAACACCGCGGATGATGGTCTCGTCCGTAATTATCAACCGTCAATTGGCCCTGAGAATAGGCAGAACGACCAAATTCTCCTCCCCAGATCACCAATGTATCTTCCAGCATGCCCCGCTGTTTCAGGTCCATAATCAGAGCCGCCGACGCCTGATCGGTTTGCCGACTGGTTGCACGAAGTCTTTCCGGCAGATCATTGTGGTGATCCCAGCCCAGGTGATACAATTGAATGAATCGAACTCCCTTTTCCGCCAGTCGACGTGCTTGCAGGCAATTTGCTGCGAAGGTGCCGGGATGCCGGGCGTCCGGGCCATATAAATCAAAAATGTAATCGGGTTCAGCGGAAAGGTCCGTAATTTCAGGAACGGAGGTTTGCATCCGATAAGCCATTTCGTACTGGGCAATGCGCCCTTCGATGGTCGGATCGAGGGAGCGTAGCTGTTCAAGCTCACTCATTTGTTTGATGAAATCCAACGCATCTCTGCGACCACTTTGATCAATGCCACTCGGGTTACTTAAGTACAGAACGGGGTCTTTTGCCGACCGGAAATGTATTCCTTGATGCTGAGAAGGCAGAAAACCATTGCTCCAAAGTGTAGACTTCAAGGTGGTCTGTACCCGTGAATGGCGGGAAAGCATCACTACGAAGGCCGGTAAATTATCGTTTTCACTACCCAAACCATAACTCATCCAGGCTCCCCAGCAGGGCCGGCCGACTTGCTCCGACCCCGTTTGAAAAAAGGTAATGCCGGGATCGTGATTAATGGCATTGGTGTGCATGGTTTTTACAAAGCAAAGTTCGTCGACGATCTCAGCAGTTCTAGGCATCAGATCACTAACCCAAGCACCGCTTTGGCCGTATTGCCGAAAGTTAAAAACCGAGCCGGCCAATGGAAAACTGGCTTGCGAGGCTGTCATTCCAGACACCCGCTGATTGCCCCGTACAGAATCCGGTATTTCTTCTCCGTTTCTCTTATTGAGTACCGGCTTATAGTCAAACAGGTCCATTTGAGATGGGCCACCGGCCTGAAACAGGAAGATGACCCGTTTGGCCTTGGCTGCATGATGCGGTAAACCGTTGGCAATGGAAAACTGGCCATTGGTATTGGCAGCAGCACTGATCGGCCAGCCGAGGGTAGCCAATGCAGCTGTTCCCAACCCCATCGTGGATTTGGTGAGGAAGTCTCTTCGCGACTGGAGGGTATTGAATTTGTTGCAAGCGTACATGTGCTGTTGGTTCTGTTGTTGCTGTTGTTGCTATTGTGGCTGTTGCTACTATTGCTACTATTGTGGCTATTGTTGCTGTGGCTGCTGATGGCAATCGAAGACGAAGATACTTTGATGCTTCATAGTATCATGACATCACTAGAATCTAAAGTAACAATTTATTTTACCGCATCAAATAAAGGTCCCGAACGCCATAATCCTTATCTTCAAACAAAAGAAAAAACTCACAGTATGAAGAAACAACCACTATTGACTGCCTGGCTGTTATTATTTGCTTTTGCCCTCCAGGCGCAATCCACTGCAGAAAAGATTAAAAATTTAGAATGGAGAGCCATCGGTCCGGCCAATATGGGTGGGAGGGTGACCGACATCGATGGCATTCCCGGTGACCCCAGCACCTTTTACATCTCGGGTGCGGATGGCGGCGTATTCAAAACCACCAATGGCGGGGTGACTTTTCAGTCGCTTTTTACCAAACAGCGGGTTTATTCCGTTGGAGCCTTAACGATCGCTCCCTCCGACCACAATGTACTTTGGTTGGGAAGCGGAGAAGGAGATCCGCGCAACAGCGTTGGTTATGGTAACGGCGTGTATCGCTCAATTGACGGTGGCCAAAGCTGGGAGCACCTGGGACTGGACGATACGGAACGCATTAAGCGCATCGTCGTGCACCCCGATGATCCCGACGTGGCTTGTATTTGTGCCCTTGGACACGAATGGGGCCCGAATAAGGAACGGGGTGTTTTTAAAACAACGGATGGCGGAAAAAATTGGAAAAAAGTTTTGTATCTGGACGAGGATACGGGCTGCTCGGACATCGCTATGGATCTCTCCAATCCTCGCATGTTGTACGCGGGAATGTGGACGTTCAGAAGGCTTCCCTGGCGGTTCGATGGCGGTGGTCGTCAAACGGCAGTTTACCGCTCCAAAGACGGTGGCGATACCTGGGAAAAAATCATGAAAGGATTACCGGAAGGGCCAATGGCCAGAATTGGTCTGGCGGTAGCCCAAAGTGAACCTAATATCGTCTACCTGGTTACCGAATTTCCCGATGCCTCCGGGACGCTGTTCCGATCGGAAGACCGCGGCAACTCCTGGACCCTGGTCAATAAGAACCCCAACATCAACTTCCGTCCTTTCTATTATAGCGACATCAGGGTTGATCCCAATTACCCCAATGTACTCTACTCTCTTTCCGGCGGCCTTTACAAATCAACCGATAATGGAAAGACCTTCGCCCCTAT
>JANQRV010000033.1 GCA_028284395.1 Saprospiraceae bacterium | reverse complement strand
ATAATGGTGTGGTCTTCGACAAAATGCTCAAAAGTTCCGAAGTAAGACAACTTTGCAATGACGGCTCCCTTATCCTCGAAAACGACCTTGTAAACGTGATTGGTAGAGACCCGGGCGCTAATATCGGTAATGGCTTTAATCGGCCGGGTACTGTCATACGCCATCCAGGCATACCTGATGATGGTTAGAAAATCAACATGCATGATACAATTTGGTTCAACAGTTCAAATCAAATCTACATATCCATAACTGCCTCTACATCCGGCGCCAGTTTTGGCGGCCTCGAAAACAGTGAAATCCCTACAAAGAGTGTCAGTGAAATGATCATAGATAGTGCACCTACATCAATTCCAAATGGCACGGAGATACCACCGATTTTCACTATAAAATTAACCAGCAGGCCTGAGACAATCGCCGCAACCGCTGCTGTTGGTGTTGCGCGTTTCCAATTAAAACCAATCGCCACCGTCGGTACTAAGGCAGCGGCAAAAGTTCCCCATCCAAAAGCACCGAGAATGGCCACCAGGTCGCCGGTATAAAAGGCAAAAACCGAAGCACAAACCGTTAACAAAACAGTTGTGATCCGAGCCCAAAGCAATTCATTTTTGACCGTTTTCCCGAATGACTTGGGAATGTCGTGAATTACCGCAGCCGTACCGATGTTCAGGAAGGCGTCGGCAGTTGACATAATGGCTGCAAAAAGTCCTGCAAAAACGATGCCCGCCAGTACCGGGTGGGCGTAGTTCTGTAAAAACTGTGGTGCTGCTCCGTCCGGTGAGGCCAACTCTGGATGTTGCCCACTAAGTACCAAGGCCCGCATGACCAATCCGATACTGATCCACAGCAAGGCGGCAAAGAAGTAACCAAAGATCGACACCGGCATAATGAAACGAGCATCCCGCACCTTCTTGTTCATCATCATCTTTGTAATCACGTGAGGTTGGCCCGCACCACCCAGCCCAAACATAAACATCCAAGACATACAGCCGATCATCCCCAGTGTACCCCAGGGACCAATAGCCGCCGGGTTGTCCTCCTCAATGATCTGACTGATTTCCAGAAATCCGTTGTCGTACGTAAACATGACTGTAAAAAAAATCAACAGGGCCGCAACGATCATTACGCCACCCTGGATCAGATCCGTATATACCGAAGCTACAATCCCGCCGGTCACAGAATAAAATACCAGGATGGCACATGATATAGAAGCACAGGCAATTAAACTGATCTCCGCAAAATATTCCGTCTCGATCAAAATATCCCTCAAAACCACCGACATGGCCAACACCTGAGTAGCTAAATACCCTAAAACCCCCAGCAATATGGCCAAAGCCGTAAAGAACCGAGTGGCCTCCGACCCGTAGCGCATCGCCACTACGTCCGGCAGAGATACCGCATCTCTGAGTTCGGCAAACAATCGGATGCGCTTCGCCAACAAAACAAAACTGAGGTTGTATCCGATCAGCGAACAAACCACCATCCAAACTGAACTCATTCCCATAGCGTAAACCAAGCCCGGACCCCCTACGAAGCCAAACCCGCTCAATGTACTGGAAAACACTGCAAAGGCCGTTACCATGACGCCTAAATCACGGCCCGCCATGAAGAAATCATGGGTAGATTTGGTTCGCCGCAGTGCCCAAACCCCGACCACTATGCAAAGCAACATATAAGCCCCGACAGCGCTTAATATGATCGGATTTCTAAATTCTTCCATTCCTCCAGTTTAAAGTTTGGCTGCTCATTGTATCCCTTTTTCTTTGTTTTCAGCGACCAACTCGTGGAAGCGTTCCAGCTCTTCCGGAGTGATCACCCATTCGTCGAATTTACGGATGTACAGGATCGTGAAGAAAAGCGGGAAAAACCAAACGCCATAAAGCATCCAGGCCGTGGGAGCAGGTACTCCCAAAAAGTAAGTCGTTTCCCCCACTCCATCGATGTAATTCCAATAGGAGATGACCATCATGGTATAGACCCCGATATAACTGACAATGCCGATAATCAACCACTTTCTAATCGCTCCTATTTGACCGCGCTTGCGATACCCAATTGCCAGACACATCCCAAAAACACCTAAGATGAAGAGACCAAAAAGAAAAGACAGCCATTTTGTGGAGGATTTTGAAGACAGGCTCGCACCACCATTTCTCATGGTTGGATACGCCTCATTGACGTAACCCATAGCCCCTTCCGGAGGCACCACAAACCACAATACCACTACCAAGAGCAGAAAGCCGGTAAGCAGTGCAAAAAAGAAATGAAAGATCTTCATTGGTTTCGTTTTGTCCGTTAAAGCCAAAGCTAGAAAATAATTTCCCTCCCACAAGAATAACTGAGAAAAAATATCCCCATCTTTCACCAATGGTAAATTTTCTTTGCCAATGATCGGAGCTTCCACTTTAAAATCTAGCTGAAATCTTTACCTTTAATGGCTTCAAAATAATCCGAAATCTAATCGAAAAATTACACTATGAAAATAGGTATGAATATGCTACTCTGGACGACTTTCGTCGATGAGCAGTACTTCCCTATCCTTGAGAAATTGAAAGAAACCGGCTACGACGGTGTAGAAATTCCCATCGGAGACGGAGATGCTGCCGACTACCGAAAGGTTGGCAACAAGTTGAAAGAGCTGGGACTCGGTTGTACCTGTGTCACTTCAGTATTTGAGGCAGAGAATCCCGTCAGCCCTGACCCCGCCGTCCGTCAAAAGGGAATCGACCAATTGAAATGGCGAATCGATATGGGCGCCGAACTAGGCAGTGAAGTCATTGCCGGCCCCTTTCACTCCGCATTCGCCCTTTTCTCCCGACAACCCCCCACTGCCGAAGAACGAAAGTGGAGTGCAGAAGTTCTCCGCCAAGCGGGAGAATACGCGGAGGGAACCGGTGTGATTCTTACGCCCGAAGCGCTCAATCGTTTCGAGTGCTATCTATTCAATACCCTTGAAGACATCAGCCAACTCATCAGGGAAGTCGACCACCCGAACGTCCGGATGATTTTCGACACCCATCACGCCCACATCGAGGAAAAAAATGTCGTCACTGCCATCGAAACTTATGCCCCGCTTTTCGGCCATGTACACATTTCAGAAAATGATCGCGGCATTCCCGGCTCCGGTCAAGTCCATTGGGACGATGTTTTCCGAACCCTGCAAAAAGTTGGCTACGACAAATGGTTGACCATCGAGGCATTTAGTCGCAACAATCCGGAATTTGCTTCCGGCATCAATGTGTGGCGCAACTTTGCCCCAAGCCTGGATGCAGTCTACCAACAAGGGTACCAATTCATTAAAAATAAATGGGAACAGTATGCCTGAAATGAAATACGTCAACTCTAACGGAACCAAAATCTATTACCAGGAGCGCGGCCAGGGCGAACCACTCGTCTTATTGATGGGCTTCGGAGCCGACGGTAACGTATGGGAATTACATGCTGCAGCGTACGAAAAACACTTCCGGTGCATCATTCTCGATAATCGGGGAGTTGGTCTTTCGGATCAACCTCCCGGCCCTTACTCTACGGCTATGATGGCCGATGATACTGCTGCGGTAATGGATCATCTAAACATTCCTCAGGCACGCATCGCCGGGATCTCGATGGGCGGAGCAATTGCTCAGGAACTGGCCCTTCGCCATCCGGAAAAAGTGCGGGCTCTCGCGCTCATCAGCACCTGGCCCCGGTTCAACAACTACGCCAAAACCGTATATCAAAACCTGATCAAGCTACGGCGGACCAGCAAACCCGGGGATTTCATGGAATTGCTTCAACTCTGGATTTTTGCACCGCCACATTACGAGGATAACCTGGCCGACCTCGAACAAGGCCAACAAGACGCTGCTGCGGCCGAAAACCCCCAAAGCCAGGAAGGATTTGAAGGTCAATTGCATGCCTGCATGAACCACGATACCGTAGATCGATTACACCGGATCAAAGTGCCGACCCTCATTACCATTGGCAGCATGGACATCTTCACCCCTCCCCCGTTCTCAGACCTCTTACATCAACACATCGAAGGCTCGGAATTGATCACTTTCCCCACTGGCGGCCACGTCCATCACTGGGAAGACCTCGAACGATTCAATCGCGTAACCACCGAATTTTTTTTGAACAACTAATGAACAATGAGCAAGATTAAAATTGGCTGTGAAACCTATACCTGGCAGATGCCAGGCGAACAATACAAAGGCAAACTCGATCACATCATGGGCATTTGTGCGCAGGCGGGTTTCCAAGGAATCGAACCGGAAACGAGCTTTTTGGGCGACCTGGTCGATCCCGTCCTCATGAAAGAGACACTGGATAAACACCAGTTGGAACTCGCCGTAATTGCCTACGTTGAAGATTGGCTGCACCCGAAAGAAACCGCCGAGGAACGCGCCCGGGCGGATCAATGGATCCAATATCTTCAACACTTTCCCGACTGCCTTTTCGTCATGGTGCAAATGCCCGGAGCAGACCGTTCTAACCTCGAGGAACGACAAAAAAACATGCTCAGCTGCGTCAATGAGATCTCCCGCCGGGCCAATGGCCACGGCATCACCTGTTCCTACCACCCAAACTCGCCCTCTGGCTCGGTTTTCAGGACAGAAGATGACTACGAGATCCTGCTGAACGGCCTCGACGAAAAGCTCATCGGCTACACGCCGGACGTGGGTCACATTGCCAAGGGGGGCATGGATCCGTTGAAGATCATTCAACAATACCGCTCAACGGTCAATTGTGTCCACTATAAAGATATGTACCATGATGGGCGCTGGGCCCTAATGGGCGAAGGAGATCTTGACTTCGGAGCAATTACGACTTATCTAAAAGACAGCGGCTTTGAAGGCTGGATCATTATGGAAGATGAGTGCGATCAAGCCATTACCGACCCGGATGGAGTCACCCTTCAGGATGGCGTCTACATCGAGGAAGTTTTAAGGCCACTAATCTAAATCAGATGGCCCAAACTCCTTCCATTCCATGATCAAAAGGACCAGCCAAACCGCACTTTGGCGAAAAATGGAGCCCCCGGTGTAAAGTGCAACTCTTCAACGGGCAATAATTCATTCGCCAATCTCGATTCAGTGGCAAATTGAGCTTCATTCCACGCAACGTCAAACAAGTTTTCAATGGTAAGGCCAATGGAGAATTTCTTGAATTGATATTGCACGTTCAAATCCGTCACAAAATACCCTTCGGCAATAATGGATCGATCTTCGTTTGCGGCCCGGTCCTTAATGTACCGATACTGCAAACCTCCACTGATCCCGGAGGGATAGCGGAAGGATAGACCACCGGATGATACTAAATCGGGGGCCAATGGTATGTAATCTTCGCCGGGGGCTTCATCAATGGCTCTGGCCAGTGTGTAATTGATGTCTGCCTGGGCGAAAATGAATGCTGATAGCTGGTAACGCAATCCGAAATCGATGCCGACGCGTCGGCTTCTACCGCTTGGTTCTACAATGCCTGCATCCCCCACATAAACAAATTCTTGCTGTAGAAACAGTTGCCACATCGCGGCATTCAGCCAAAGTCTGGACCGGGGTTTCCATTCTGCCCCTAAATCCACCCCAAAAGCAATAGGGAGTATGTCGCGTCCGCTATTGGCCACCACGACCCGGCTATCATTAGAATGAAATCCGATACCCGATTTGGCAAAGATTTTATAACGGTCATTGGGGCTGTAAACCACATTGAGCTTTGGACTCAACAGGGCCTTGGTTACTCGTTCATTATCTTCGGTTGCCGATAACAAATCCAGGTATCCAAAACGGAAATAGTCAAGTCTTAAGCCTGGATTGATCAACCATTTTCCAAAATCAATATCAGCGTTGGCAAATCCGTAGAAATTACCTTCATTCACCTCGCCCAGTGCCATTCGCTCCAATGTCGAACTTCGATTGAGTGTATGAGCCAATTCGTTCCCGCGAACCAAATCGTACCGCAACCCCATTCCCGCTTGCCACTCCAATTCAAAATGTTTCGTACCTGCTGAATTAAAAAACACACTCTCCCACCCTACAATCGATCGATCTTCGTGCTGCCGAATCTGATCGCCATTCTCCGGATCGTCTAAGAAAAAGGTAAAGTTGGAAAACAGTTCAAAATCGTACTGACTGTAAAAAAGCAGCGATCGAACAAATTTTCCTCCACCCAGGGACTGGCGGTGCCGCAGCGATAGATTGGTGCGACTGGTGTTCCCTCCTTCCGTATCATCGATGGCCCCGAATCGCGAAATGAGTCCCTGGTCGACAGCCCTCTGCGGAATCTGGCCCGAAGCATTCCATCTACTCTGAAAATGACTGGCGAGAAAGGTGAGCTGGCCATCCTTTTTTAGATCCAGCGAAAACTTGCCCATCACGTTGCTGCGTCGAAAATCCTGCGGAGACTCGAATGGGCCGTCTGATTGGAGATGTTCCCCGGCAATATAGGCCTTTGCTCCCTCGCTTTGGTCCAACAACTTGACCATCGCCAAGGTTCTCCAAGTTTTGAAACGCCCTATTTCAAAATTGACCTGGTGCTCATCTAACTGTTCCTTAGTCTGAAATTCCACATAACCCGCAGTGGTGAAATTACCGCGGCTTGCATAGTACGGCCCCTTGCCAAAATCGATTCGTTCAACGGTTTCCGGAATTACAAAATGTAAATCCGCATAACCTTGTCCATGAGCATGAGACACCATGTTTACCGGTAGACCATCTACCGCAATGTTGATATCCGTGCCGTGATCAATATCAAAACCTCGCAAAAAGATCTGCTCCGCTTTGCCTCCTCCCGCATGCTGAGCGATGAATAAGCCCGGTACTTTCTGCAGTATTTCCTGGGAGGAGTTGACCGGGTTCGTATAAAGATCAATGGACGATAGTTGATTTACAGATTTAATGTTCTTTGAAACCACAATTTGGTCCAGGTCAAAGGCGCTTTCTCTCAGGATCCAACGAATACCGTTGGTTAGGTCCGCCGCCGCCACTACATGATCAGGCCCTTCGTATCCCAGAAAACTCACCTTCAGGGTATCTCCCACACCAATCCTTGGCAAAATAAAATTTCCCAGTTCGTCAGATGTAGCGGATACCGTCTGACCAACCTCATAGATGTAAGCGCCACTAACGGCCTCACCACGCTCATCAACAACCTTCCCCGACAATTCTTGGGCCCAACTCTGCTGCCACCCCAACCACAACAAGCTTGAGAGGAATAAAATTTTTTTCATATTCCAAATATTTATAGAGTCTCCTTGACTCCAGTCTTCCAGAGACGTGGACACAACCAACCACAGCGGTTAGATACCCGAAAGACTTTACTGTTACATAATGTGATAGAAGAATCAATCAGAGAAGAGAAATTTCTGGAGGAGGGTCAATGACTTTAATGGTTGAATCCTCACAACATAGCGGTTTGTGCATTATGCATATGCACTCTTTCCACTGCCGGGGGAAAACCATACCTGCATTTAGAATCTCAGGGTATTTCTTATCGATCACTTTTACCAGCTTTTCGTGTTCGGGAGCTTCATCCTGATCCGAAAAGACCTTAGCCATTCCTCCCAAAATTGGATGGTTTTTACCAAATCCCTCATGCTCCACAGTGTGCTTATGCTGCAAGAAGCCATCCCCAATGATGAGATGAGACAGGAAGTGGCCACCATCGAGAACTGGCCGGTAAAAACTGCCGGCCAGATAAGCCAGAATAAGTATCCTGGCCAAAAGTTGTTGATATGTGGACTTTGTGAAAATCATTTTTGCATCGGGAAAACCCCCTATCATCCTATACGGTCGTGACGCCCATTTTGGATTTCAACATACCTAAGGTTTTTTAAAATTGCTATGAATGCTATGGAAAATACAACTTCAAAGTTTAAGCATCAAGTATGGATTTAAAAAGCAAATACTTAGAAAGAAAATTTTATCTGAGTAAAAAAAAGAAACAAAAGACCACACTTGAATGGCCCTGACCTCCATTGAATCGGCACTACTACACCGATCGTGTTCATCTAGTGAGTTTTCTTTGCTACTCGATCAGACATCGCTTGACCTCATCTTGATCAAGCAAGAAGCCCGCAAAATCCCGGGCCCAAACCTGGTAAGTCATTTTTGAAGGATGCACACCATCGCTAAAGAAATCTTGGGCATCACCACTCACCCCGAGTCGCTCATTCCAATCTTCCCACGTTATTCTGCGGGCGTTGTAATAAACACCATCAAAATCTACAACGAGTTTCTCCAATTCATCACCCAAAATTTCCACTAGATTTCCCAAGGTAGCCTTCATCAGTCCAGTAAAAGCGGGAAAACCTTTAATTGGCGGCATATTTGTAAAAGCGATCGGCGGATGTGGATATTTTTGCCGCAGTTCACGGATTAATTCAACGACATGGCGACGCCAGCGGGCCGGAGTATTCAGCTCAAAAGCATCGTTACCTCCAAGTCCGATCACGATCAAATCCACCGCTTCTTCTGTCACCAGCGGAACGAGTTCCTCTTTGACCCTTTTGGCAGCAAATCCGCTCCTGGCGTATACTGTCCATTCGATGTCAATGCCTAATGTTGACGACAGATGGTTCGCCAGCGTACCCGAAAAACCTTCGGAATGGGTGTCCACTCCAACACCGGCAATGGTGCTTTCGCCGATCACCACCATCCGCTTGGTTCGACTGCCATTGGTCGAAGTCACTCCAATGGGGCCCGAAGCCTCCGGCAAGTCCGGGATCCTGGCCCTAAGGATCAGACTTTGTACGTACAGTACGGGCAAGAAGGGGATGGACGCTACCGCCCCCGTCAAGTACCTTATATTCATCTTTCAAATTTTATCCCGATCAATCATCCGTCGCTGACGGCACCTGTGTACTAGATTGCAGATATGCTACCAGGTCAATGACCGCTTCGTCGGAAAGGGTGCTCAACAACCCTTCCGGCATCATGGAGTTGGGGGTCACTTCCCGCGATTGAATATCCGACTTAGACAGAACAACCGGATCCTGTCCGACGACGCGTAGCGTCAATTGCCGGTCGTTTTCTGCCGCAACATTTCCGGCAAAAGTACGGCCGTCCCGAGTAGTCACCACCACCATTTTGTAGTCGTCCTGGATCACCCCGCTGGGGTCGATGATGTTACTGAGCAAGTAGTCCAAATTCGTTCGATTCGACCCAGTAATATCGGGTCCGATTTCACCTCCTTCGCCATACATTTGATGGCAGGCTCCACAGGTCCGGTCAAAAAGCGTTCGTCCGTTGGTCAAATTCGCTCTAGTCAGGGCATCTGTTGTCAGTAGCGCCGTATATTTCTGTAGTGCAGCCGATTTATTGCCGGACAGCTCGTCAATGGGACCCCAAACCTCTACAAAACCATTTCCAACAACTCGTCGAAGCTGTCGCGCCACGTATGCGGGAACGTCACTTTTAGGGATTTCCCCACCTTTCAATCCTCGTGTTAATAGATTTCCGTACAATGAGCGAGAGGCCATGGTCTGTACAATCTCTGCCTTCTCCTCGGTGTTGTATTGCGAATAATTCTTCAGCAAGAGCCATCCCAGTTCTCCGCTTTCAAAAGCCGCCACAGCACGAATCGCTTCTATTCTTAAATCCGGATCTTTCAACAAACCCGGAAGCTCCGCTTCTAGTTCCGGCCATTGGTTATCGGCTAAATTCCTCATCGCTTCGACCCGGTCCTGCAGATTGGCATTCGGGTTCTTCAATACCAACAGGTACTGGTTCGCGGCCTCTCCATCACCTAACTGCTGCGCGATCGCCAATGCTTCCTCTGCGAGGTCCTTATTTTTCTTCAATTGATCGTAAACGCCACTCCAAGACGCTGGGGTAGCAACATCTGAGCGGCCCTCCAGGGCGGCTCGCACCCCCTTCAATAGTAATAAGCGCGCATCCGTTCTCTCTCCTAAGCTGGCAATTACCGGATCAATCTTATTGGCATCAACGGCCCGCCGGGCTATGTATTCGGAGAGTAAAGGAATCTGACTTGCCTTTGCCAATTCCAGCGCTTGCCCGACGTCTTCTGCTACAAGTGGCTCAAGACCAAACCAAATCATCTTGGGAATATTGTGGTCATCCCGGTCCTCAGACCAACTGATTAAACCTTCGACAATTCCCCAGCGTTCTCCCGGGTGCATCCTTTGCAATGCCGCTGCCAGATACATTCTCACGACTGGTGAACGATCTTTTCGCGCCATGTCCTTAAACTGATCAATAACCGGTCGGGGAGCATTTTGGTCCTCGGTCAATAGCTGTATCGCCCAGGCCCGGATGTATTCATCGCGATCGGCCAGTGCTTTTTCCAGGGCCCCCTCTTTAAATCCGCCGCCCACGTGCAAAGACCACATCGCCCTCAGTCTATAATCTGCATTTTCATGTTCTTCGAAAATCTTATGCAAAGCAGCTACCGCATCTTCATTGATCGCCCGGGAAGCAGCTCTACCCTGCAACAGCACCCGGGCCCTGCGGGCGTGCCAATCACTGGGACTCACCTGGAGATCAGCCAATTGTCGGTCGGAAAATTCATTCAAATCATCGTACCTGCCCTCCCAGTCCTGCGCTTGCGATGTAGTGGGCATAATTCTGAAAACGCGACCCGTCTCTTTGTGATAGACATCTTTACCGCAAATATCAGCATCGTGCCAATCCAGGACATACATACCGCCCTCCGGTCCGACTTCCATACTGAAACCGATCCACTGGGCGTTGTTCGCCGTCATAAAGTCTTCGCCATGATGGGCGACATAGCCCGATCCCCGCCGTGCCAACACATCCGAAAGCACGGCGTGTTCGTGAATATTTGCCATAAAGACCCTACCGTGATGTTCCGCCGGAAATGCATCCGACTGATAGATGCGAGCCCCTCCGTGAGCCGATCGATGGCGATGATCGACGATGGTTCGGATATCGCTGTAGAAATAGGGATTAAAGTGCTGCCCACCCTGGCGATGATAAACCCCTCCGGGGATGACGTGAAACATATGAGGAATGACACAGGCCGTAATGAACAACTGTCCCTTGGAATCGTAATCTATGCCCCAGGGGTTGCTGAAGCCATGCGCTACTACTTCGAACTTGTGTTTCGTCGGGTGGTATCGCCATACACCTCCGTTAATGTCCACTCCCTCCCCTTCTAAAATATCTGCAGGAAAAGGGTCTTTGTGCCGATAAATCTTTGCCTTTCGATCTTTAGGTTGCTTGATCTTTGAAGGCGTGGCAAAACCCTCCAGACCATACAACCAGCCATCCGGCCCCCAGTGAAAACTATTCAGCGTCTCATGGCGATCGCGGATGCCCCAGCCCGTCAAAAGGACTTCGATGTCCGCCTCATCCGCTTTGTCATCCCCGTCGCGATCCGGTACAAACAGCAGGTTGGGCGGAGCACCAAGGTAAAGTCCTCCAAAACCAACCGCGATGGCCGCCGGAAAGGGAATGCCCTCCATAAATACTTTCTTGCGGTCTGCCACCCCGTCGCGATCGGTGTCTTCCAAGATCAGGATCCGACTGGAGCCGTCATTCGAAAATCCGCTTCCCCGCGACTCATAATCCCGGTTTTCGGCAATCCACATCCGCCCTCTGTCATCCCAGCAAAAGGCCATGGGCTGAGTGATCATGGGTTCCGCCGCCCAGGCATTCACCTCAAACCCGGATTTGACAGTCATGGCTTCGATGGCTGCTTCCGGCGTCAGGAATTTTGCATTTAAGGCCTCCTGCTGCGCTAATCTCCAAAGGGATGCATGAGCGTACATGCCTGCATCGCCAGCGTATGCCTTCCAGTACTCCATCATTTTTAAGTCGTCCAGATCGCCCGTGTATACCAGTACTCCATGTCTTATGAATTCCGTTTTGCCTTTTTTAATTTCCCAATCCGCACTGCGTCCCCGAACGGGTCCAATCCCCATTTGTCCATCCACTCTCCAGGCCTGCGGAAAGCCCTCATTTTCAGGGTGATCAAAGAGGGCGATGTGACCGGGATCACTCCTACCCTCAATCTCCATCCCGACATCTACCCAAAGGGATCGTTGTCCTTCGGCCTTCTCATTGACTTGTCGTGCTGCATTGACAACTTCCCCGGCAATGCCTTCTTTCCAGGGCATCCGTAAGAACAGCCCACCATAATCGTACTTACCTACTACGATGTCTTTTTTCGCCTCGCCGGCCCATTGCAAGTCCAGTAGAATTTGCCCGTCCAACTCACTGACCGTCCAGTCTTGCGTTTCTCGCATAACCACTTCTCCTCGTTCGTCTAGTAAATCGTAGACGGTCTGCCATTTGGCTACCGTACCTGTTTCCTTGACGATGACTGCCGAAACTTTCCTCCAATAGCCTTTGTCCGGATTGTGAAAATAATCTCTACCATTAACCCGGGTAAACCCCCAGTAAAGACCGGTTTGATGTTTGTGGTGACCAGGGCTGTATTCCGTCAGTATCCCCTTGCCATCCGGTGCCGAAATCGGATGTAGATACGGTCGAAAGTCCGGTCGTACTACCTGGGTTAAAGCCAAGCGATTACTTCCCGCTTCAAATACCTGAATTTCACTACCATCATCGTTTAACCGAATGGTCCATTCTTTCTGAGTCGATTCCTGAGCCGAAGCTGCTTGATCTGATTCCCCATTGTTGGAACACGAAAATTGGAGGCCGACCATGGCCAACATCGTCCATAAAAGTAAGGGAGTTGCTTGTTGTCTATTTCTCATTTCGTTTTGTTGTGTTCTAGAATCAGCTGCAATTGATTTAGAATTAAAAATATAAACTTAGAGGGAATTCTTCCGGCTAAGCCCTATTTTTAAGTCAATCATTCAAGAACACCAACTTAAACAATGAATCAGTCCTGCTTTTGCTTGCTATCGCTTGTTTCCCTCTTCCTTTTGATCACCAAAATGAACGGACAGAACATCCCTCTCCCGGAACACCCTAGGCCCGATTTTGAGCGCCCCGCTTGGAAAAACCTAAATGGTCAATGGGCTTTTGCATTCGATGCGGACAACAGTGGAATCGACCAGGGGTGGCAAGAGGGCAAGACGGATTTTCCGTTAGAGATCACCGTGCCCTTTCCTTGGGGTTCGAAATTATCCGGTCAGGAAGACAAGGCCGATATCGCTTGGTACCAAAAGTCAATTTCCGTACCATCCAAGTGGAAAGATGAAAGGACTTTTTTGACCATCGGTGCCTCTGACTGGGAAACCAGCGTATGGTTAGACGGACAGTTGATAGGCATCCACCAGGGTGGTTACGTTCCTTTCTCTTTCGAACTGACCAAACATGTCCGCTACGACGAAATTCAGCAATTAGTGATTAAAGTCGACGACGCAAGAAGAACGTTCACCTTATACGGCAAACAAGGATACGGGAATGCCCGGGGCATCTGGCAAACCATCTACCTGGAAGCCCGGGGCAAACAATATCTGGAGGCATTACATTTCACCCCTGACATCGACCATAACAAGGTGACTGTCACCGCTTATCTACCAGAAAAAACACAAAGCGATCTGACACTGCAGCTCGACATCTCTACCAACGCCAACCCCATTAAACACCAGGCTATGATCCAAAAGGGCAAGCAAAAAGCCAAATTCCAAATCGACATTCCCAATCCGAGGCTTTGGAACCTCGAAGACCCCTTCCTCTACGAGGTGAAAGCCACCCTGGATGGCAAGGATGAGGTAAAATCTTATTTCGGCATGAGGAAAATCTCAGTTACTCCGCTACCTGGAACCGACTTCCCCTACATTGCCCTGAACGGACAGCCCATCTACTTACAGATGGCCCTGGATCAGTCGTACCACCCAGAAGGCTTTTACACCTTTCCCAGCGATCAATTCCTGCAAGAAGAGATCATGCGCAGCAAATCGATCGGCCTCAACGGCATTCGCACCCACATCAAAGTGGAAGTTCCAAGGAAATTATACTGGGCCGACAAGCTTGGATTGTTGGTTATGGAAGATCTGCCAAATAGCTGGGGCGAACCGGATGAAGACATGCAGGCAGAATCAGAGTATACCTTGCGGCAAATGATCAAAAGAGATTACAATCATCCCTCCATCTTTTCTTGGGTTGTGTTTAACGAGACCTGGGGCTTACGTACCAATGTGGTCGTGGATGGAAAAGAAGAACGCCAATACCTACCCGAAACCCAAGACTGGGTGGCCTCTATGTACTATTTAGCAAAATCACTCGATCAAACGCGTCTGGTAGAAGATAATTCCATTTGTTGCGGAGCTGGACACACCGAAACGGACATCAATTCTTGGCACGTCTATCTACCCGGTTGGGAATGGGAATCCTATCTTCAAAACCTAACAGAAAATACTTACGAAGGAAGTGAATTCAATTACGAAGATGGCTTTCGACAGGGGCCGGAACCCAATTTCAACTCGGAATGTGGCAACGTCTGGGGTTATGAAGGAAGCACTGGCGATGTCGATTGGAGTTATGATTACCATCGCATGATCAATACCTTCCGGAAATACCCAAAGGTAGGTGGTTGGCTGTACACCGAACACCACGACGTCATCAACGAGTGGAATGGATACTGGAGGTTCGACCGAACGGAAAAACAGACCGGTCTTGGGGAAATCGTCCGGGGAATGTCCTTAAAGGATTTACATGCACCCGTATTCGTATCGACTGGCAATGAGATCTGCAAAACGGTCCGGGGAGGCCCAACGGTCTCGGTCCCGTTGTATCTCTCCGTCATGACCGAACAAGACTATGGCCCCGAATTAACGCTTTCCTACGAGTTGACCAGTATGAACTATGTCGGAGAAACGGAAAAAAGCAACCGTGGCTCAATAATCATCCCCTACCGGGCCTGGATGCAAAAAACGCTGGATCCCCTCAGCATTCGGATCCCTGAATTTTCTGGTCTAGCAACCCTGCAACTGCGCGTACTGGATGCCGGAGACAAGGTCCTGAGTCGCAATTTCATGCATTTTGAAATCACTTCCGATACCCCATTGCCCAATGTCCGGGTACTTTCCGTTCCGGCGAAGGATTTCACCGATGCCAGCTGGAGCCAAAAACAATGGAATGTGAGAGAGGGCCGTAAAATCAACGGTGCCGGGAAAGGTTTCTTTGAATACACCATCAAAATTCCCAAGAAAGTCAAGGCCAATAAGGCCAAATTTGCTTTTTTCCAAGTGGAAGTCTCCGCCAAAGAACTCTTCGTAAAAGATCAACAAACATTCGATAAAGACCAAGACTACATGAAGGGATCGAAGGTCGCTCCCAGCAGCAACCCCAATTCTTATCCGATGACGGATGCGACCTTTTTTCCATCGGAAATCGAGGTATCCGTAAACGGCGTCCGCACCAAAACAACGGTACTATCCGATGATCCTGCCGACCACCGGGGCGTGCTGTCCTGGCACCACCAATTGAAAAATCGGAAGCTGGAAGAAGCCGGCTCTTACGGCTATCTCCTCAACGTCCCGATCGACAAACGAACCTTAAAAGCAGCCATTAAGGCCGGGCAATTAAAAGTGAACATTCGTACCATTGGAGAAGGAGGCATCGCCGTCTACGGCAAAGAGTTTGGCCGTTATCCACTGGACCCAAGTCTCGTTCTCAAATTCTAAAAGAAAAAATACTTATGAGTCCATTGACCTTTTTTGCAGGAACCTATACTGAACCTGCAGACCATGTCCAAAACGCCCATGGCCTGGGTATCCTCACCTGTGAATTGGATCTCTCCGACGGACGGATCAAACAACGTTCTTTCGCCGGAGGCATCCTCAACCCTACTTATCTCAAGAGGCCTTCTAGTAGCAACCATTTGTACGTTGCATCAGAAAACTGCGTTGGCCTCAGCGATGTATACCTTTACCAGATATCGGAAAACGGGGAACTATCAAAGCTTCAACAAGCCCCCACTAATGGTGTCGCGACCTGCCACGTTGAAGTCGTCGGCAATCGGCTCTTCGCGGCTTCATACGGAAGTGGTAATTTGTCCGTCCACGCAACGGATGATCCAACCTTGCCCCAAATACAGTTGATGCAATATCAGGGCTCCGGGCCCAATACCAACCGCCAGGAAGCAGCTCACGCTCATCAGGCCATGCCCTCTTCCGATGGAAACTGGCTTTACATCTGTGATCTGGGTGCAGACACCATCTGGTGCCATGACCTGCACAAGGCCGTTCTCGACGAACCCAAAGCTACCAAGTTGCCCGCCGGCAGCGGCCCAAGACATCTGGTTTTCCATCCCAACAAACCTTTTGTCTACATTGCCTGTGAATTAACCGCTGACCTCATTGTCTGTAGGTATGAACCTTTAAACGGCGACTTGCAAATCGTGCAAAAGATCAATTCTCTGCCCCCATCTTTCGAGGGCATGCCTTCTGCCGCCGCAGTCAGGATCCACCCGACCGGACAGGCCGTATACCTGTCCAATCGGCAATGCAATAGGCTGGTTACTTTTGCCGTTGCCGAAAACGGAACGGTTAAACTGGCTAAAGATGTACCGAGCGGGGGTTCAGAGCCGCGTGATTTCCAGATTACTCCCGACGGCAGATTCGCATTGATTGCCAATCAAGACAGCGACAACATCAGCGTTTATCAGCTCGATCCTCAATCCGGTTTGCCCATCTCTGATATCATCGAAGTGTTTGAATGTGCGACGCCGGTTTGTATTGAATTTTGACATTAATGCATCCACACAATACGAAAAAATGATCTTAAAGAACAAAGTCGCAATCGTTACCGGTGCCGCCAGTGAGAGAAGCATTGGTTGGGGCGTAGCCAAAGCCTTAGCGGCAGCAGGAGCCGATGTTGTAGTCAATGACCTGCCCGGTCAATCGGACGCCCTCAATGCCCGAGCCGAAGAAATTCGCACCATGGGTCGGAATGCCCTAGCCGCCCCGGCCGACATTACTCAGCCTGAACAAATCCTCGACCTGAAAAACCAAACCATCAAGCAGTTCGACCGGATCGATATCGCCGTCAGCAATGCCGGCATCATTCGGTGGGAAAACTTTCTGGACATCACGCCCTCCGTAATGCAAAGCATCATTGATGTAAACATTAAGGGAAACATGATTTTTTGTCAAACCATGGCGAAAGAAATGATGCGTCAGGGCGACGGAGGGCGAATCATCATTACCTCCTCGGTCCAGGCCTACACACACTTCCCGGTTACCCCGGTCTACGGCGGAACCAAACACGCGATGCATATTTTCGTCGGCGCCCTGGCGCTGGAACTAGCCCCGTACAAAATAACCGTCAACCACTTTGGTCCGGGTTGGGTAAGGACCGCACTCAATGACCATGACCCAGCCCAGCAAACCGCCGAGGACATCGAAAATCAGAAAGCTGCCGTCCCACTTGGCCGGGCCGGCACCATCGAGGAAATGGGAGCAGCAGCGGTCTATTTTGCCAGCCCCGAAGCTGCTTATACAACCGGTACTTTTCTGCGTGTTGCAGGAGGTCTCGGCATTGGCAAATACGTTAAATAATCGCACCATGATCAACCTGCAAAATCAAAATATCCAATTCATCGGTGAGCCCTCCCAAACCTTGAAGTCAATCGCTGAAAGCATGGAAAAAGCGGGCGGCAAGACTTTTTTTTCCGCCCCTCCCACTACCATTCATACGGCCATCATCGCTCCGCAATACTTCCAACACCAACATTTCATGGAGGCTACCCCCGAGAACATCAGCACCGCATTCGAGCACAACTTCAAATTCCCTACCCTGCAAATGCAGGCTGTTGCTAAAAATATGATCGCCAACCGGATCGCCGGAAGCATTATCGTACTTTCCTCCGTCGTAAGCCTGGAGCCCCACGCCAGAACCAATTTGACGGGTTCTTCGCTGGCTGCCCTGGAAGTAATCGCCCACATGGCAGCGGTAGACCTCGGCCCATCGGGAATTCGTGTCAACATTGTTGCCGCCGGCTGGCTGGATCCCGACTGGTCTACCCCACTCCGGCAAAAAGATGGTACCTTCCGAAACCCCGGAGACATCCCATTGGAAAAACACGGCGATCTCGCCGACCTGGGTGCTACCTGCTGCTTTCTTGCTTCCGAACAGGCCAAATACATTACCGGCGCTACCATCAAAGTAGATGGGGGCTATTCCCTGACCCGCTCCGCAAAACAAACACCCTATGCCTCCTAAAACCATGAACATCGAACCCGGAACATCGAACATCGAACATCAAACATGAAAAATAAAAACCTCTTAACCTGGCTGACAATCTTCCTGCTGGCTACCACTTCCTGCAACGATCAACCAAAGCCAAATTTCATTTTCATTTTGGTAGATGACCTTGGCTGGACCGACCTCGGTTGCTATAACAGCTCATTCTACGAGACTCCGAATATTGATCGGCTGGCCGCTGCCGGCACGCTCTTCACCAATGCTTACGCCGCCAGTCCGGTTTGCTCGCCGACGAGGGCTTCTATTTTGACCGGCAAATACCCTTCCAGAGTGGGGATTACCGACTGGATCCCGGGACACGATCCCAAAGACCGAAAATTATTGGGCCCCAAAGACCTTCACGAACTCCCCTTATCAGAAATAACGGTAGCAGAAGCTTTCAAGAAACAGGGCTACCAAACTTTCTTTGCCGGCAAGTGGCACCTGGGTGACGAGGGTTTCTTTCCGGAGGACCAAGGCTTCGACGTCAATTTCGGCGGTCATCATAAAGGCAGTCCACCCGGAGGGTATTACAGCCCCTATAAGAATCCAAAATTATCGGATGGTCCGGAAGGTGAATACCTCACCGATCGACTGACGGACGAATCCATCCGCTTCCTCGAAAACAATCAAACCAACCCATTCTTCTTGTTCCTCTCCTTCTACACCGTACACACCCCCATTCAAGCCAACAAAAAACACATTGGCAAATTTGAAGAAAAAGCCAGTCTGGTGCGCATTGCCGGTCCGGAACGGAGTCCGGAACACGATGGAATGACGCGGGAAAATCAAGTCAACCCCGCCTATGCCTCGATGGTCCACGCCCTGGACGAAAACATCGGTCGACTACTGGATAAAGTTAAAGCAGCCAACCTGGATAAAAACACTTACATCATACTGACCTCGGACAACGGCGGTCTCTCCACCCTGAACAAGCGAAGAACAGCTCCGACTTCGGTCAGGCCGCTGAGAGCCGGAAAGGGTTGGTGCTACGAGGGGGGAATTCGCGTTCCACTGATCATTAAAGTACCAACTGACGTTTCCGTTCGAAAAGAACCACCCAATACCTCTGACATCCCCGTCATCAGTACCGATTTCTATCCAACTCTACTGGACATGGCCGGGGTTCCGGCTATGCCCGATCAACACCGGGATGGCATCAGCCTGCTTCCCATTTTGCAAGGTGGTGAGGCCATCGCCAGAAAAGCTTTGTTTTGGCATTTTCCTCATTACCACGGCAGTACTTGGACCCCGGGGTCCGCCATCAGAGTGGGCCAATGGAAACTGATCGAGTTTTACGACTACGAAAAGACAGAGTTGTATGACCTGACCGGCGATCTGGAAGAACAAAACGATCTCTCAAAGCAGTATCCCCAAAAAACTCGGGAGCTTCAAGCGCTTTTAAATGGCTATTTGGAAGAAACCGGCGCCCAAAAAC
>JANQRV010000465.1 GCA_028284395.1 Saprospiraceae bacterium | reverse complement strand
CAACAGCATTAAAGCTGAAGTCGCCAAACGCCTCACCGAAGCCGGCCATCCACCCAAGGTATTGGCTGCGGCATCAGTGGTTGGCAAAGAGCGGGCCGTCAATTTATTCGAGAGTGCTTACGATGAACACGCCCATCGAATGGCTAAACTCTTTGAAAAAGTCGGTCAGCAACAGCAACAACAGCAACAATAGTAGCAACAGCATCAATAGTATCAATAGTAACACCAGCAAAAAATGCCATCAACACCCATTCAAACTACCATCATCGGAAGTTACCCATTCCCCGCCTGGTTAGAATTCGCCAGCCAGAACCTATCAGAATTTGGTGAAGCAGACATCCTGGAGATGCAAGAAGATGCCGTCACTGCTGCCATTCACGATCAAGTGGAGGCCGGACTGGATGTAATTAGCGATGGTGAACAAAGCCGATTGGACTTCAACTTGTCCTTTTACGGTTACCTGCAGGGGATTCAACAAAATAAATCAGTCAAACGTCGCTGGGGGCCTCCAGCTCACGATCAACGCGGGAAACATCAGATCACCCAAACGCTCTCCGCTCCAAATGGCCTCGGAGTAGTCGATGAGTTCAAAAGGTTACAGCATCTCGCCCCTGCAGGCCCCATACTCAAAGCCAGCGTACCTGGCCCCTTTACCCTAAGTGGCAGGCTGGTACCCAATGAGGAATACCCAGATCGCTATGCCATAACGGAAGCTTTGATTCCGATTGTTCGGCGCGAATTGGTCGACCTCGTCGCAGCCGGTTGCACTGAGATCACCGTTGATGAACCTTCAATGAGTTGTTATGCGTATAAGTCGGACACCAAACGTTTTGTCGACATTTTCAACCGGACGGTCGAAGCCGTTTATGGCCAATGCCGCTTATCTACTCACCTCTGCTTTGGTAATTACAAAGGTCACTCGGTTGGCTATCGAAAGATGGCTCCGATGTTTCCGGATTTTCTAGATTTTAAGGTGAATGAAATGCACGTTGAAATGGCCAATCGAGAATTCATGGAAATTGAAGCCATTGAACAAATTGGCCAGAGGATGGATGTAGCAGTAGGTATTGTGGACGTTAAGAGCTATTACATCGAAACCGTGCAGGACATCAAAGATCGGATTCAATTGTGCCTGGAGTATGTTTCTCCCGATCGGCTTTCCGTAGCGCCAGATTGCGGGTTGAGTCAAACCGCTCGGTGGGCAAGTCGCCAGAAACTACAAAACATGGTCGCCGGTGCTCACGAAATGCGGCCTTGAGCAGGCAAATGTTACATAATTACCAATGTTCTTCAGTAGCTGTTACAATAATCCTTCCCTTGGATACATAGTTCCGTGCAGTAAATCTAGCATGTTTGCAATTTGGATCCATCAACCAAATTGATCCATCATGAAGAAACTACTGTGGGCCTTTGGCACCCTCATGCTACTGTTGTCCTTTCGTCCCTTTGTCAAGACTCCGGAACAACCTGTTCAAGAGCTCAATCAAAAGTTCATCGATTTTGGCTTAGCCGATCATAAAGGTGTATTCCACCAATTGTCTTATTACGATGATCATGCAGCAGTTGTCTTGTTCGTACAGGGCAATGGTTGCCCGATCGTTCGCAATGCTTTTACTGATTTTGAAGCCGTAAAAAAGAAGTTCGCCGATCAAAAAGTGAAATTCTTAATGATCAATTCGAATATTCAGGATGACCGCTCTGCAATCAAGCAAGAGGCAGATGAGTTCAAAGTACAGACACCCATCTTGGTCGACGACCAGCAATTGGTTGCCAATATGTTGGATATCCGTACTACCTCGGAGACCTTTCTGATCGACATGAAATCGCGCCGTCTGAAGTATCGTGGGCCCATCTCCGATCGATTGAACTACGAAACCCAGAAACAAACCGCAGGGAGCAATCATTTAGAGAATGCTATCCATGCCCTGTTAGCCGGAGAAACCATAATGGAACCGGCACGGAAGGCAGTAGGCTGCAAAGTAACCCGACTTTCGGACAAGATGCCTGAGGACCTGACCTATGTGCAAGACGTCGCACCGATCTTAAAACGAAAGTGCGCCCATTGCCACCAGGAGGGCGGAATCGCCCCGTGGGCAATGAAGAACTACAAAACCATTTTGGGGTGGTCTTCCATGATTGCCAATGTAATCAATACGAAAAGGATGCCACCGTGGCATGCCGACCGAGAGATTGGTCATTTCAGTAACGATTTATCTTTGACAACGAATGAAGTACAAACGATTACCGGCTGGATTACCGGCGATATGCTGCGGGGAGACGGAGACGACCCTCTCGAAACAATCAAACCAAATGTGCAGGAATGGGCACTTGGAGAACCCGATTATGAATTAGAATTCAAGCCGGAGAGCATTCCTGCGACTGGTATCATTGATTACCGCTATCAATCTTTTAAGATCAAGGTCAAGAAAGATGTTTATGTGAGCGCCGTAGAGGTCCAACCGGATAAAACCGAAGTATTACACCACGTATTAGCCACGCTAGAATATCCAAAGGGATTCCAAATCGACCTGGATCGCAAAAGAGGTCCTTGGATCGACGGAATTCTTGCCGCTTGGGCACCCGGAGCTAATCCTGAGGTATTTCCTGCCGGAACCGGTCGCATCATCCCAAAAGGATCGACTATCCATATCCAGTTGCACTATACGACCAATGGTAGACCACAGACCGACCAATCTCGTATTGGTTTTCATTTTCTAGATCACAAACCGGAAAAGGAATATTTCACCATTGGTCCGTCCGATTTCGACCTGGCCATCCAACCGCACGATGCCCATTACCGGTCCAAAATCTATGAGAAAATTTATGAAGACATACGGATTTTCGGTTTCTTCCCTCACATGCATTACCGTGGAAAATCCATGAAATACACATTGATCGATCCGGAGGGAAAGAAACAAACGTTGATTTCTATACCCAATTACAATTTCAACTGGCAAAGGAATTACTACCTGGACAAACCCCTTGATGTACGCAAGGGCTCCAAGATACTCGTCGAAGCCGTGTTTGACAATTCCGCACAGAATATCTTCAATCCGAACCCTGAAGAAGCAGTCTATTACGGCGAGCAGACCTTCGATGAAATGATGATCGGTTTCTTCAGCTATCACAAATTATAATTCAGTAATCTCACCATAGAGGCTGGGCAAATTTCATGTGCTGATTTGGCAGTCTCTTACAAATCAAAAACAAATGAAAGTTGTATTGTCACTGCTTCCTATGCTATCCCTATGCTTGTCCCTACACGGGCAAAAAACCCAAGATTGGTTGAAACCGGGGGCCATCCTGGATATCTTTCACGCTAAATTGGGTCCGTATGCCGAACGGGATTCCGTAATTGATTTTCTCAACAACGAGTACATGCCGGTAATGGCCGAAGCCTTCCCCCAAACATATGCCTTTCATATTGAGGGCATCGATGGAGATCGGAAAGGGCAACACGTCAAATTCTGGGTTTTCTCCTCCACAGCAGTTCGGGATTCGTATTTCCCGGTTGCTGGCGGTCGGCCTACTGATTCCTACATCACGCACAATGAAAAGGCCAGTCGCCAGGTTTCTACCAACAAAATGATTGAGTTGTTCCGCGGCTGGGATTTTGATTTCAAAACCGATTGGAAGATCGTGGGGGCGACAGAAGCCAGAGCATCTCTGGAAGAACTGCCCGGACTGGTGATGGATGTGCATTACTTGGCCAAGAAACAAAATGTAAGTCGCCGGGAACTGCAGAACCATCTAGCGACCACCCTACAGCAATTAAAAGGAGAGAACAGTCAATTTTTCTTACTTTACGGAGACCGCGACACTCGAAAAGGAACCTACGCGATCTTGGAACTGCACGCTCCTGGCGAATCGAAAAAGGAACAGATTTGTTCTTCGGGACTGGTATTCGAAGGAGCGTTGTTTTCTTCTTATCGAATCTGGTAAATGATACATGCTAAATTCCAACTTTATAGTAATTTAAGCAGGTGATTCATAAAGCAATGCCAAAACTGTTGATATTCTTCGCTTGGATACTGGTACTGCCCACTTTTGCACAGAGCTGGGAGTTATACCACAGCTATCCTCTGACCAATGGTCTTGGCATTGCTTATGACACCCTGCCCGATCAACATCTATCTTTTACGCGCGCCAGTAAGGATCTGACACTCCAGGAATTACTCAACGGCAGCGTCCGGTTGAAGCAAAGCCCAATCACTCTAGATCTGTCTAAGGGGGATGTGATCTGGTTACACACCAGTCTGTCGAACGGAGAAGCAGATCCGACGAGATTCTTGCTACAAATGGAAAGGTCGGCCACTGATTGGTCGGCCATCGACGTGTTTGTGGTAGACCGCACCAGCGTGCTGGAACACCTCCGCATGGGCAACGATCTTGCTCCAAAGGATCATGCCATCAGGGATTTGAGGAATCTATGCTGGGTAGAATTTACGGAGTCAGGAGAAAAAAAGGACATCTGGGTTCGCCTTGAAAGCAAAATTGATCGAAGACGAAGCAAGTTGTCGATTACTTCACTAGATAGAAATACCTTCCAGGAGTTTGAAGGGATGGCATTTCAACGTTTTGCCGATATAGGAATCGGCAAGTATACTGGAACATCCCATCTTCAGGCACGATTTAGCCTGGAGTTTGTGTTGGACAGTTTGAATGTTTTTTCTTTCGAGGACATCAAAAAATCCTGGGATGACCATGCCCTTTTTTTCCGCCCGGAGGACTACTACAAGTCCCGCCGATATACACTATGGTGTCGCTTTAAAATCATCAACAATACAAAGACTGCACAGCACCATTTTTTTGACGCAGGCGGGGACCCTCCCTATACTGAAGCGTTTTTACCGGGTGCCAACAATACATATTTCAAAGTAGTAACGGGAAAAAAAGTCGCGGCCGAAGAGAAATACATCGCCCACACACTTAGCCTGGTCGACTACACCATAGCGCCATTAGATACTGCCTACCTTTTCTTCAAATTTGCGCCCCTCCCGCCCCATCGCCCCTTTCTGGTGAATGTGCACGACACCGGTATTATTCTTGTTGACCAGACCGAATTGTTGACCATGACCGGAAAGGCCGGCTTATGGAAAGGCTTCATGATCGGAATTTTTTTGTTCCAATTCCTCTATTTCATCCTGCGCGCCATTTTGGAAAAGACCAGCCTGGGCCTTTATTACGCCATCATGATCATTGGTTTTGCCTTGCTCTACATTTGGCTGGAAAACCAATATAATACCTTTTTCGCCTTCCAAATATGGTATTATCAGCAGGACCTCCTTTTGATGTTGGCATTCATTGCGCTATCGGCAGGATTGTATCTTTTCAGCAATAAGTACTTGGCCCTAAATAAGAATCTCCCCGTTTTTTTTGTCCTTCAATCTTTCTTATTACTGTTGGTGGTCTTATTGCACATCGCCGGTTTTTTGCAGTCCTACCATTACGACTTTGAGCAAAGAATGACGGTCTTTTACGGCGTCAATTTTTCCTATTACGCATTGCTTAGTTTTGGAATATTCTTGTTGTCATACTTTGTCGCCGCCGTCCGGTGCCTTTTGAAAAAGGTCCAGTACTCCAAAAACTTCCTTTTGGCATTTAGCCCGTTTCTCCTCGTTACACTTTTCAATGCGGTCCAGTATCTCGAATATGGAGAACCAACAGGTCTATTGTACAACATGATGTACATAAGCTTTGTCATTACCTCTGCTCTTTTCGCTAATGAAGGTGTCAAACGTTATAATGAATTAAAGATCAAGGAAGCCTACGCCGAGAGTTTGGTCAAATTGGATCAGGCCAAGTCGCGATTCTACAGCAATATTACCCATGAGTTCCGCACACCGTTGACCGTCATCATGGGGTTGGCCAATACCATTAAGGGGCACACTCTAGAAAAGGAGCTGATTCGGAAAAACGGGACGGAAATGCTCAACCTAATTCAACAGTTGCTCGATATTTCTAAGGCCCAATCCGGATCGCTGCAGTTGAAATTGATCGATGAAAATATTGTCTATTATCTCGAATACCTGATCGAATCCTTTTATGCGTTGGCAGATCAGAAAAAGATCGACTTGAGATTCATCGCTGAAGAAGAAGAAATCATCATGCGATTTGACCGGGACAAGATTAAATTTATTTTCAGCAACCTATTGACGAATGCACTGAAATTCACTCCCAAAAGAGGTAAAATCTCGGTACAAGTCAAAAAAGGAAGAGAACACTTCATACTGTCGGTACGCGATAGTGGGATAGGACTCTCATCAGAAGAAGTCGATCGAGTTTTTGACCGTTTCTACCAAGTCAAATCGTCGGGAGAAACGACACAGCATGGTGACGGCATTGGACTTGCGCTGGTCAAAGAGATCGTAGAGTTGTTCAAAGGTGACATTAAAGTTCAAAGCACCAAAGGCAAGGGTACTACATTCACCGTCGAACTTCCCCTACAGCCCCCTGCTGAGCTTCAGGTGCCCACTCCAGTACCGGAGACGACCTCTTTTGTCTCTTCCGAAAACGAGGCCATTGCTTTAGTCGTCGAAGACAATCCGGATGTACTCTTTTACATCGAACGGATCATCGATGTCAAGTATAAAGTAATGAAGGCATACGACGGGGAAGAAGGGTTCGAAATCGCTGTCAATGTGATCCCCGATATCATCATCAGTGATGTCATGATGCCAAAGATGGATGGTTATGCATTGACCGAAAAGCTAAAAGAGGACAGTCGTACCAATCACATCCCCATCATTTTGCTCACGGCCAAGGCTACTCAAGAAGAAAAAATCAAGGGATTGGCCGGAGGAGCTGATGCCTATCTTACCAAGCCGTTCAATGAAGTAGAACTAAATGTTCGGATGGAAAAGCTAATACAAGTGCGCAAGAAACTCCGTGAAGCCTTTACTAAACAGGAGAACATTAGTCAACCATCCCAGCAGCCGGATCCATTCATGGTTCAATGCTTAGAAATTCTCGAATACAACTTCGCTGATGAAGACTTCGGTATTAAAGAATTTGGTGAAAACCTTCATCTGAGTCGCATGCAGGTGCACCGAAAATTAAAAGCGCTGACCAACCTATCTACCAGTCAGTTCATTAACTATTTCCGCCTGGAAAAGGGTAAGGTACTCCTGGAAGACGAAAGCCTCAATATTTCGGAAGTAGCCTATGGTTGTGGCTTCAGTGATCCCGGTTATTTCGGCAAGCTCTTTGCAAAAAAATATGGCAGCAGCCCACAAATTTTTCGCAAAACCAGGAAGACCAGCAAAAATCAATGATATATGATGCTCATTCAACCACTGCAAAAAAATGCAACTTTACTAAAAGACATCAAAAAACATCAATCCAACCATTCTTCTTTTCGCCTCTGGTGGCTAGGACAAAGCGGCTATTTATTACAATGGCATGGACAACATCTTTTACTAGATCCATATCTGTCTGATTCCCTGACCAAAAAGTATGAGCAGACCGACAAACCACACATCAGGATGTCAGAAATGGTCATTTCTCCGGAAATGTTGGATTTTATTGACGTGGTCACCTCCAGTCATAACCATACGGATCATCTTGATGGGGAAACGCTCCTACCCTTGATGGGGGTCAACCCCGGCCTACAAATGGTCTTTCCCGAAGCCAACCGCGCATTTGTTAATAAGCGAATCCAGCAGCCAATTAATTTTGGCATTGGCATGAACGATGGAGAACGCAAGCAAGTCGGCAACTTTACTTTTACCGGTATTCCAGCTGCTCATAACGAGTTGGCAAGAGATGAAAATGGAAACTGCAAATACCTGGGATACGTCATTCAGTTTGGCCCCTGGACCATTTACCACAGCGGAGACACCTTGTGGCGCGAAGAAATCCTAACTGCCCTCGAACCGTTCAACCTTGACGTGGCCATTCTACCGATCAATGGAAACAAACCCGAACGAAGAGTAGCCGGCAACCTAAACGCAGCTGAGGCGGTGGCGCTGGGTAAAATTACGGGAGCCAAGATGGTTATTCCCTGTCATTATGATATGTTTACGTTCAATACCGTCAGTCCTCAAGAATTCATCGCCATTGCCCAAAGAGAACAAGTGCCCCACCGCATTTTACAACTAGGGGAATGCTACGAACATTCAAACCCAAACCCTCTTAACCAATAGCAACAACAGCATCTTTCATACTTTTCAATCCGGTCTTGGCTACTTCCAAAGGATCTTGAGACCAGTAATCACGGTTGAATAGTTCAAGCGATAGCACAGTGGGACCTCCCCCATTCCGTAAGTCTTCCAACACGTCAGCAATGGGTCCCACCCCCAATCCTGGATAGACCCGATCCTTATCGCCAATCTCTTCACGCCCTGGCTCCGCCGGATAGTCGTTCATATGAAAGATTTCGACAGTTTGACCACTCATCAATTTTAGGCCATCAAAATCGGAACCACCTTTGTATAGGTGATAAACATCGGGTAGTATGCGGGTCTGAGGATGACCACATTCGGCTGCAACGAATAAGACCTGACTTAGCTTGTGGAGATTCTTGGAAAAGCCCCAGACCTCCAATTGCGGAATAACATCCATCGAAACACCCAATTCTAATAAGGCTCGGAATCGCTCACCTGCCTTTGCCAAATCCAATCCACCGACATTAGTGGCACCGGCAGGAGGAGCAGCGATCCGTCGACAGCCCAACTGTGCCAGCATATCCATTTCCTTTTTCGCCTGCTCCAAGGCAGCAATCCGCTGATCATTGTTGTCGACAATCCAGGGAGCGAATCCAATGGCATTTTCTATCTTAATCCCCCAATCATCAATGCGATTCTTAAGGTCCTTTAAGCTGCCACCTTCTGCAACAAACTTCTCCATACTACGGATCCAGATTTCGATCCCATCGTATCCAGCCTCCACTGCAATTTCTATCTCCTTCAAGAGCCCCATATCCTGTCCCATGATGGTACTTGTGTTCAGGCAAAAGGAAAAAGAAGCAGGAGCAAGGTCATCGATCGGTAGAGTGCGGGGCTTTCCCAGAGCAGCGGCGGGAAGCAAGGAAGCTCCAGCGATTCCGGTCACGGTCAATAGTGCTTCACGGCGTGAAAAGCGGTTTTCGTTCATTTTGTTGTTATTTGATCCGCTCAAAAATAGGTATTTCTAGGTAGTAGAACGCTTTTTACTGTGGCAACTCTTGAGCTATTAATTCCATATTGATAGCAGCTCCGGCTATTGTCCCCGAAGAAACTGCAAGTGAAACCGAACGGAATGGTGTTGTATTGTCACCTGCCGCAAACATGCCCTTGATGGAGGTCTTTTGCATAAAATCGACTTGTACGTGGCCTTGTTCAGTCATCTCACATCCCAATTTTACCGGCAGATCACAGTGTTGTTCAAAATCTACGCGGGAATACATCGCCTCTAATTCGAATGGATCACCATCCTCAAAAAGGATTCTTTGAATTTTCCCTTTTTCGTGCTGGAGCTCGGCGACCTCCTTCTCCACAATTTCGATATTAAGTTTTCTAATTAATTCTTTTTGGTCTGGGTTCAACCCTGATTCCCCATTGGTAAACAAAGTGAGTTGGTCGGTCCAATGTTGGATCAATTTGCAAAATTCAAACGCGGTTTCTCCCTTGGCCAGAATCCCCGTCTTCTGATGTCTTACTTCGTATCCATGACAATAAGGACAATGTAGAATGGTTTTTCCCCAACATTCCACGAAGCCCTTGATATCCGGCATTTGGTCTTTCACCCCGGTAGCGAATAAGACTTTCTCTGCGGTGAATTCGATCTGACCTTCCATGCCGATTGTGAAACGCCCCCGTTCTTTGCGTGCATCGGTTACCATTCCGGATTTGAATTGGACGGTATCGTACCTCAAGATTTGTTTTTTAGCCCTTTTAGCGATGACTTCGGGCGGCTCACCGTCCTGGGTAAGAAAATTATGCGAATGAGGTGTCGGTTGATTGCAGGGTTGGCCACCATCAATGATCAGGGTACGTCTTAGGGATCGACCTAATGCCAGTGCTGCCGATAAGCCGGCGAAACTGCCTCCAATGATAATGACTTCAAAATGATGCTCTGGTTTCATTGTTTCAGGTTTCTTCGCAAATTAGAAAAAATGAAACAATGTTGCAAAAATTAATCAATCGAAATCTGACCCTTTCCTTTTATGTTCACAATTATCCGGCTGCACTGCTCTTTAGTTGGCCCAAAACTTCCTTGGACTGTTCTAGATGTCGGCGTTCGTGGGTTACGATCACATCAAAGGCCTTGGCTACGTTATAA
>JANQRV010000435.1 GCA_028284395.1 Saprospiraceae bacterium | reverse complement strand
CTCTACCATCCGTGAAAATAACCACCGATGCCGCAGAGATGATTTCGTTCGAAACAATATCTTCCAATTTCTGAGTAATGTTGGCCGTGGCTTTCAACGTGGCACCGTACAGGTCGGTTGACGGGTCGGTACTTAAATTGGCAGAAACCTCGTCGATCTTGGTCAACAATTGGCTGCGTTCGGTGGTGAAGTCAATCAATTGATGCAACTCATTTTCTCCGTCGAACCACCAGATGCCCATTTTGTAGGAGTCGTCCGGTGTCTCCGGCATTACATTTTCGATGAAGCTTTTGGAAGCATCCTTTAGTTCCTGCAAGCTATTGACGATGACACTACCACTGAAATCGAGCACCAACATGGTGTGGTAATTGAAAACCTGCGAACTGGTATTGATCTGTGCCTGTGATTCGTTGCTGGAAATCAACAGCGGACAGTCGTCATTACGCCCCTGCTCGTAGATCATGAAATCCGTCGGTTTTAAGCCGGCTACCGGATTGCCATTTTTCTCATCCACCTTGAAGAAAACGGAGACCTTGGAAGGCAGGGTGGTGAATTCATCTTCAATGTTGACGATCAGTTCGTCGTAATTGGTTTTTGGGCAGGGATTCAGATCTTCGGGATTATCTTTGGAACAAGTTTGAAACAGTCCAAGAAAAAGAAAGAAAGCAATGGTTTTGGAAATTTTCATAATGACTGCGCTTTGGTGATTTGTTTGATTGTAGATTGAATATTGCAGTTATTAACGTCAACCAATTGCGGATTGCATATATGAGTTCATCATTAGTTTTTGATTTGGGCGGTATTTAACGAATCATTAAGAAGATCAGCATCATTGATGGATGAGTTGTTATTATTTTTAATAAGTTTTATTTTACATTTATTTATTTTATATTTGTCCTAACCTCATTCACATTCCCTTCCTCTCCAATCGATCACATCCTTCCAAGACAAACACAAACATTAGCAACTTATTACAGAGACAAAGATTATGAAGCCCATTTCTTTGCTGTTACCCCTATTGTTAAGCCCGCTGTTGCTCATCGGTCAGTTTTCGTTGGAGGAAGACCGGGAGTTTTTCGAAAGCAGTAGTTGGAAATACCAGGACTGGCTGGAAAATACCGGTTTGGGACAGGTTCTCAAAGTCCATACCATTCGGGTCGAACCACAAAAAGTCACCCTATATCTGGCCTTTCATCAGGAAGAGCCGAATCGCTGCTGGGAGCAGTGGCGGTTGCTGGATCAAATGATGAAACAGCAATGGCAACAATCTTTGGAAGAGCGGCTCTTCTACACCATGACTGTTTTGTTCAATCTTCCCGGAACTGCCGCCAGCATCCAGGTATACAATACTTACAACCTGAACCGGCGTCCCTGTTTTTACAAGGGCATCACCCAGCCCGGCGAAAGGATCGAAGTGGTAGCCGATCGGTGCCGGATCAAAAGCATTCGCCCGGAAGAGGATTTGGAAGATCTGGACCTGCGATCCGCCCTGGTGTTCAACCCTGATCTTTCGCTCCCCAACACTCAGTTTTTAGATTATGTCATTGACTATTTCCGCAGACAAAGGCTCTACGGTGGAAGACTGCGGCACGTTTCCCTGCATCCGGAATTAACCATCCTGGAAAGATCCGCCGATCATCTGCTATTGAAGGTGGCAAATTTACCGCGAACGGTCTTGGCCTCGGATCGCAATCCGGACTTTTGCATGTACTTCGATTGCAATTCCATCCAGACGGAGCAATTGCTGTTCCGGTTTGAACAAACGGAGGCCGGCTGGCAGGTACGGGTCGAAGGCTGGTTTACTACGGAAGGGGGCAGTGGGTATGGTCGATCCGCCCGCCACTTCATGGACCACTCCTTCAACCGCGATATCAATAATTACACCTTGGCATTTTGTCACCAAATTAATGACTACATCAACGAGCAGGAACGGGATGAATTCATCGTCAAGGGCGTGGTCGGGCTCGACCGGCGTCCGTGGAAATGGCGCCGATATCACGAACGCATATTTCCTTTCAAAGAGCCGTGGCCAGCCCCCAACGTGCGGCGCATTTGTAAGAACTCTATCAACTTACGGCTCAATTTTTAAAAATATTCGGTAAAGCGGTATATATTTGGGGAGCAAAACTCTTTGAATAAATGCAGAAACCTATCTACACTCTTGAAGCGATCCTAAACATGGATCTACCTCCAATAATCATTTGGGCGGTACCGGTGATGGTCTCCTTGGTGATTTTGGAATACGTGGTCCGTGCCGTACAAATGAGAGAACATTGGGATGTAAAAGATACCTGGGCAGCGATCGCGGTCGGCATCGGTAACCTGGTTACCTCGGCCATGTTCAAGACCATTCTGTTTACCATCATTTTGTTTTGTTACAATCTCGTTCCCTGGTATGTGCCCCACACCTGGTGGTCTTACGTTTTGTGCTTTTTTGTGCTGGACTTTTGTCGGTACTGGGCACACCGGATTTCACATGAACAGAGATTTTGGTGGGCCACGCACGTGACGCATCACTCTTCCGAACAGTACAATTTTACGGTTTCATTCCGTCTTTCGTGGGTGCAACACATCAAGGTCATCTTTTTCATACCCATCCCATTATTGGGTTTTGACCCGTTTGTATTCTTCATCTGTAATCAGATCGCGGTGCTCTATCAATTCTGGCTACACACCGAATTGATCAAGAAATTACCCAAGCCCATCGAGTTCTTTTTTACGACCCCTTCACACCACAGGGTTCATCACGGGCGGGATGATAAATACATGGATAAGAATTATGGCTCAACTTTTATTATATTTGATCGGATGTTCGGTACTTTTTATCCCGAAGAGGAGAAACCGGACTACGGAATCACCAAGCCACCAAAGGGCTACAATCCGGCGTGGTTGGTCTTCCATGAGTTTGTAGATATTTTCCGGGATATGATGAAGTATCGTTCCCTAAAATCCTGGTGGCTCATCTTATTCGGAAGCCCCGGACACGTGCTCGACAAGAGCGCTTATGAAACTAAAAAAAGCAAAAGTGCGTCGGAGGAGCAGGTCGCTTCTTCCTGATCTCACAAGCTTTTCGCTCACCTATATATTTTTATTGGTCAGACCTTTACAGGCGGCTTGGTTACCGCGGTTTGGCCGATAAAAGAAATTGTCATGTATCTTGCATTTTAACATTTCAGTGCGGACTATACCGTAATTTACCGGTATTTTACTCTGATCCTAAAACCAGGTACAGCTAAGCCAGACAGCATAAGAACATTCATTAGAAAAACGCATAATACGGCTTTCAATCGGGCATTTTAATGAAAGACGAGATCACGCTCAATTTATGGACAATACCAGCGTTAATAGTCATTTCCCAGGGGCTATTTCTCGCTCTGGTGCTTCTTCTGAAAAGAGAAAAGCCACGCCAGGCAAACATTTTGCTGGCCGTGCTCCTTATCTTGTTTTCGCTGTGCCTGTACGATTCCTTTGCCATCTGGTCTAAATTGCACTACCAATGGCCGCATCTCTTTCTGATCTATGCGCCTTGCTATTTTTTAATCGGGCCGGTGACCTATTTCTACTTCAAGACCATTCTGCAAAAATATCGATTCAAAAAAACGGACCTGATTTATCTCCTTCCACCACTTTGCATTGTCGTTTGGCGCTGGAATATTTATGGCCTCGATACAGAAGCCAAACGCGAATTCCTGGTAGAAAAGGTTTTTGCCAGTTACTATTCCTTCAACTATCCGGGGATATCGAATGGAGATATTACCATGGGACTGGCGGCCGTCAGTCTTTTCACTTTTGCCTATCTTATATGGAAGATGGATTGGAAGAAAGCAATTGATGACCCATTGTGCCGGATCTTTATATTTTTCCTGGGATTTGCCGTAGCAGAACTTACCTACCTCATTATCTATAATACTTCCTATTACAACTTCTATTGGGATTATATTGTCGTTTCGGGCATGGCGATATTTATTTACGGAGTTGGTTATATGGGGTACCAACAAGAAGGTACCGAGGGCGATTCGGTAGTCGAGGTCCGGGAAGGCACAGCGACCGAGCAGCCTCCATCACCACAACCCAAGGAGAAATACATCCGTTCTTCGCTGACCGATACTGCTTCTCAATCGATTGCCAAACGGTTGACCGACTATATGGCACAAAAGAAGCCATACCTCAACACCGATCTTCGCCTGCCCCAGCTGGCGGAATCGCTTGACATTTCCACTCATCACCTCTCACAGGTCATCAACAAGGAGCTCAACAAGAGTTTTACTGAGTTTGTCAATGAATACCGGGTTGAAGAAGCAAAGGACCTCTTGTCGGATCCCAAAAAGGATCATTTCTTAATTATTGACGTGGGATATTCGGCCGGCTTCAACAACAAGACGTCCTTCTATAAGATATTCAAAGAAAATACCGGCTACTCACCATCTATGTACCGGAAAAAAAAATCACCGGTAAAAAATGCACGCCAAAAGGCCTGAATAAGGCAGTTTCAGGAGTAAATTTTTATAGGATTTAACTTTTTACTACTTCAAGCTCCCTTTATTTGCTGTAGAAATCACCTAAGTTTCTTTAAACGTCGTCGGACATCACCCGACTGTTAATAAAGATCTTAGGATTTATACCAATCCGACGATGGCGCCAGGAGGAGAGTCCTGGCCCCATTTTTTCCCGTAGTCCCTGGAACAGAAGCGACAAAAGATAAAATCACCCGACTATTAATTGATGCGCTTATTCATCAATAGAGGATGGGCTGATACTGACAAACAGAACCAATTCTATTCAAATTAGAATTCTCAAAGATTTATTTAGCTCATTATTAGGTTGACCGCAACAAAAAATGATTTGTTGCGGTCTTACTTTTTCTAAATAAGTTTCCAGCCTTCGCGGTATTCCCTTGCTACGTATTTATTGGCAGCATCGTGGTTGGTGATCTTCATTGTCTGACCGTCCCACAACATCTTCTTGCGGCCCGTGTAGTCCATTCTACCGCGGTCGTTCAACTTGCCTTCCGCATAACTCCGAATGGCTAGATTGCCCATCAGGACCGTCTCGGTCAGAGGCCCCGCATAATCGAAAGAAGAAGTCAACGCCTTGTGTTCGGGACTATCAAAGCCGGCCTTACAAGCTTGCGTCCACGACACCTGGTGACCAAATTCTCTCATTTTCTCATTCGGATTAGTGGTTTTATAGTTCTCAGGCATTTTGCGTACTTCACCATTCTTGAAGTACACCTTCGGATCGTTCCCGTACACGCCACACATCATAATGCCTTTTTTGCCGATCATTAACACACCGTTGGCACCACTTTCCTCTCCCAAATAATGGCTGGCGGGTATCAGGTCCGGATGGAAGGGCCGAATTCCTCCGTCCGTCCAAATCATCTTCACCTCGGACTTGTTGTGTTTGGAGGCCGGGAACTTCAACTCCACGTTGGAAGATGGTGGGCAACCTTCGGGAATGTGCTCCGGAACCCAGTCTTTGGTAAAGACTTGCCCCACACTGCATTCGACCTCGGTCGGATACCCCAATTTCAACACGCGGAAAGCAGGATCAATGATGTGGCATCCCATATCGCCCAGGGCACCGGTCCCAAAATTCCACCAGCCCCGCCATTTGAAGGGATGATAAAGCGGGTGGTAGTCGACATAGTCAGCTGGCCCGATAAACAAATCCCAGTCCGATTTGGAAAGACTTTCCGGCATCTTGACCTTGTCGGTCGGAACCGGAATTCCCTGTGGCCAAACCGGGCGGTTGGTCCAAACGTAAACGGTATGCACTTTTCCGACGGTTCCCTTATCGAACTGTTCGATCATCCACTGCTGAGCCGGATTGGAAGCTCCTTGATTCCCCATCTGGCTCACTACTTTGTATTCGCGCGCCGCTTCCGTCAATTTACGCGCTTCATAGATATTGTGCGTAAGTGGTTTTTGAACGTAGACGTGCATGCCCAATTGCATGGCTGCCATCGCAGCAATTCCGTGTACGTGATCCGGCATAGAGATCGTAACCGCATCGATGCCATCTTTCATTTCCTCCAGCATGACCCGGAAGTCTTTGTAAAATTTTGCTTTCGGAAACTGCTCGATGGAAGCTTTGGCCCGGGCGGTATCCACATCGCAGAGCGCAACGACATTATTCGCTCCGTCTTGATAGGCATTCAAAATATCCGATCTACCTTTCCCACCGGCACCAATTGCGGCGAGATTCAGTTTATCACTGGGGGCGATGTATCCCTTACCTAAAACATGTCTTGGTACAATGAAGAAACTACCGGCGGCGACCGCTCCAGTAGTCTTCACAAAAGCTCTTCTGGATGTTGTATTGGATTCTTTTTTCATGATTGTTGAGATTGTAAAATACAATAAAGAAAGGACTAGAAACTGTTTGAATTTGGGCTAGTGATAATGGACTTGTAAAGTAGCAAAAATTTTGGTTTTGGCAAGGGCCGATTCAAAAAACGATGCCGTTTCTTACGTCAGAGTGACACCTTTCTAGATTCCAACCGCCAATTCCTCGAAAAACAGTTGATACTCCTCTCTTGCTTTGGCCGTCAGGTGAGGCTCCAGAAAACCGCAAGACAATTTCAGGTAATGCATCAATAACTCCCGCTCGTCTTCTTCGGAACGCAGATCGGCATACAACAACCAGGAATTGTTGAGAATCTGACCGGCCTCCACCAACTGGTCGAAGTTCAAAAAGCGAATTTCCTTGCGCAGCACCCCACGTTCAATGTACAATTGGAGCAGATGGCGGTTCAGTGCCCTGCCAAGATTACTCTGGTTCTCATGAATCCGTCTCAATTGCTCATTTTCATGAAGGATCTGGAATAAATTGAGGTAGTAGAACTTGTATTTGAGCTGTAGCTTAAAAAGCTCGAACTGCATTTCCAGATAATACAAAATGCTGCTGTCATCGGGAGGAATGACGAGCATGATCTCCTGCATCTCTCGACACATTCGCTCATACAACAAAGTGATGATCTCGTCTTTATCGGGGAAGTGGTAGGAAAAACTCCCCAGGCTGATCGCCATCTCCTTACAGATCAATCTGGCCGTGACGGATTTCAAACCGTGCTCGTTGAGGAGCTTGCGTGCAGTTTCCAGTATCCTATCTTTGGTTGTCATGGCTCAAAGCTAGTGAATACTGATCAAATACGCTAAAAACTTATATGAGAACTTGGATGCTGTGGGGGCTGTGGGGGCTGTGGCTGCTATGGTTACTATGGTTGCTATGGATGCTGTGGATGCTATGGTTGCTGTGGTTGCTATAGCTTCTCTGGATGCTAAGTTGTAGCTTTACCATAGAAGCAATAGAAGCGATAGAAGCGATAGAAGCTACAGTAACCATAGAAGCAATAGAAGCAATAGAAGCAATAGAAGCGATAGAAGCTACAGTAACCATAGAAGCAATAGAAGCGATAGAAGCTACAGTAACCATAGAAGCAATAGAAGCAATAGAAGCCACAGTAACCATAGAAGCAATAGAAGCCACAGTAGCCATAGTAACAATAGTATCCTCACTCCTCCTTCCGTCGACTAATAAAACTGGGCAAACGATCCTGCACATTCTCTTCATTCCAAATGTAAATCTCCTGTCTTCTAAAATTGATGCCCGTCTTATATTGAGATAGGAACTCGTAACCAATGAGGCCTTGCACCTTGCCTCCGGACAAGTCTTTGAGAAAGGGGATTAAATTGACGAACATGGTGCGCATGGGGCTGTACCGAATGGTGCCGACCGCAATGCTGTGCAAAGTGCCCACGTGTACTTGGATGGCTTTGCGCCCCAGACCAATGATCCTGGCCTGGTGAATGGCTTTGACGTAGGACTTCAGTTTTGGAAGGATCTTTTGATCGAATAGATTGGATTCGGCCCCGGAGTCGATGCCCAGTCTAACCTGGTGCTCCCCTACTTCGACATCGATGATGGGCAAATGTCCCCGCCATTTAAAATCGACCGTTTGGGAGGGGATCCGGTAGGACCAATCCCAGGTAAGGCGCCTTCCTTTACGATCCAGGCGGTACAGTGTAAGTTCATTGTTAAAATAGTCAAAAACGATTTCAAATTTTTTGAAAAAGGTGCTGCCGATCAAGCCCAATATCTTGAGTCCTTTCTGTTCTTCCAATCTTTGCAAGTCACTCACTTCACCGTACAAGTCCCGTTCGACAATGGAACCCAAACGCAAATCGATCAATTTGCCTTGCACGGCTACGCCTTCTCCGTTCACCCCCATCAAATAACGGTCGGTCTGAATGCCTTTGAAATATTTGTGATTCAGCAGGATGCCTCGGTAGCCGGTGTCGACAATAAAATAGCCCCGTTGATGCTCCACTTCCGCCTCTACGTAGATAAGGCGGTCTGCTTTAAAAAAGGGGACGGTAGTGTGATCGCTGTTTGCGGATAACTTCAGTACCAAACAAAGAAATCCCAGGAGGAATGCCGTACGTTCCATGTCGTTAAGAGTTGTGGTCAGTTAAAGTGAGTAAAAAAAACTGGCTTCTAAAACAGCCTTTTAGGAGCGTTCGGCATTGAAGCCGCGATCGATTTGATTTGAACAGTTGTTATGTATACTCCTTGGGTCAGAAAAAGGTTACTAATGAAATTCAATTACTCCAAAGACTATGTTAGAGGAAAAATAGTTGGATATTTTTCCTAATATCTTCGTTTCTTAACAAACTTTAACATATTAGCGAGCCCGTCTCTAAAGTTCTATTTTGGTCTATCCGAACAATTGGTCCCGGTAACGGCGGCTCACCGGAATCTTTCGACCGCTCTTTAAAACGGCAAAAAGATCGCCGTGGGATTTGGGATGCATTTCC
>JANQRV010000418.1 GCA_028284395.1 Saprospiraceae bacterium | reverse complement strand
ATCTACCGAAAGGGAGAAAGCACCAAACTAGTGTCCACCCAACAATTTGCAGACGAGGTCATTGCCCGGTTAGGTAGTACGCCACAGGTGTTGTCAGCGGGACAAATTTCAGCGGGTGGCGGCGCCATAAAAATTGGCGAATACATTCGACCAAAGACGGAAAAAGTATTAGTAGGAGTAGACGTTTTTCTCGACTGGCAAGGTGATGACCCGGAAGTAATCGGCCACCAATTGTTGAACCTCGGCCTGGTTGGAATGAAGTTGAAGATGATTACCAACCGCGGGGTAAAGGTCTTCCCCGAAGGTTTGGAACAAACATATTGTACGGATCACTGGCGGTGCCGCTTTGTCGGCAGCGCAGCAGACATCGGAGCGAAACCTCCCTCATATGTTCCGGTCAATTACCACTCGGTATTGGCACTACTGACCAAGTTGGATATGGATGGATTTGATGTCGTCAAGACCGAGAACCTCTACGAGTTTGACAACCGGCGAGGTTTCTCCTTAGGACAAGGCGAATAGCAATTTTAGGTTAAACTTAGCAATCGGTTGGCGGTAGATTGATTGTCCAACCGGTTGCCCCAAACTCCGCATTCATGTCCCATCTCTTCTGTGTCTGTCCCGAATGCCACATCGAACAACCCATTCGCGCACAGTATGGGCATGACAGTCTCTTTCTTACCAAACTGGGAGGTTTTGTCGACCTGGATGAATTTATGCACGCTGAAGAGGTCAACGAATTGATTACCAAAGAAAAGGTCGAATCGCTGTATCTGGTCAATGACCCCAATTGCACCTTCATCCAATCCGCTCTAAATGGAGGCAAAGGATACAATACAAAAGCTGAACAAACTTTTAGGTCCCTCATCGAAGAGTATAAAGCACATTTGCCCGCCGATCTTCCGACTTCGCAAAAAGCCCGGAAATTGGCGAAGTGGAATGTGCACCGGCAGACCCAACAACTGCTTAGCGCAGCCTTCATCGGCAACAAGATCCGGGATGGCTTTATCCGTGTTTACGGTATGATTTACGACCGTTCCTCCGCAGCATTTGAGCAATTTGAAGTGAAAGTATAAACCCCATAGGCTTCGCGTCAACCTACACTACTGCCAATGACTCCATATTGATCAATGTGATAACGTCGTCGGAAAACTTATCTTTGGGAATTCGATATGGTCATGAGATATGCCGTGGAAGGGGTATCCCATGGCCATATCGCACTACAATAAGTAAACTTCAAACAACTGCTCAATTAATCGTGCTGAATCTATGACAAGAGTAAAAGTGGAAATAAATGACCATGTGGGGGTCGTTACTTTAAATCGACCCGATAAAATGAATGCCCTGGACATCCCCATGTTTGAAGCCATCATCGAGGCCGGAGACCAAATGGCAAAGGAAACCTCCGTTCGAGCAGTGGTGCTGACCGGTTCCGGAAGAGCATTTTGTGCCGGTTTAGATACGGCAAACTTTGCCAATGCGGATGGAGTGAATAGTCAACCATTGGTGAACCGAACCCACGGCATAGCCAACACTTGGCAGCAAGCAGCGTGGACTTGGAGGGTACTACCGGTGCCCGTAATAGCCGCAGTCCACGGAGTCGCATTTGGTGGTGGATTACAGGTTATGCTGGGAGCAGACATAAAATATATAGCCCCGGATACCAAATTGAGTATCCTCGAAATGAAATGGGGCCTGATTCCCGATATGGCGGGTACGCAGTTGATGAGACATACGGTAAGAGATGATATCATTCGGGAATTGACTTATACCAATCGTGTCTTTTCCGGTGAGCAAGCTGTTAAGTATGGTTTTGCCACTCATGTATCCGAAAATCCACTTGAAGATGCTATGGCGCTGGCAAAAGAGATTGCTGGTAAAAGCCCTAGTGCAGTCGTCAAAGCCAAGAAGGTTTTAAACGATGCACCATACTTAAGTGTAGAGGACGGCTTATTGATGGAAAGCCGAGAGCAAGATGAAATTATTCGCAAAAAAAATCAGTTGGAGGCGGTATTCTCCAGTTTGCAAAAAAGACCGGGCAATTTTGAGGACTTCAGGTAGCGAGGTGCGGCGTTCCTTTGAAAAAAAAATAATGATTTAACCAGTAGAGTTTATACAAAATGTTCATACATAAACTCTTGTAGCTTTTCAGTGGCTGCGGAATCGATGTGAATATCGCAATCCTTCCCTTCGATTTCAAAATTGCGTGAAGTTCCTGAAAGCCTTTTTCCAAGTTTGTCCAATGACGAATTGTTAAAGACCCGATGATGCCGGCGACATGATTTGGTGGCAAACCTGTATTTTTTGCTGTTCCTCGTTTTTGCTTTTGTTAGCATTCATTCCGATGGATCAATTCCGATAAATTCACATCCTTTTTTCTGGAATTCAATTGTATGATTTCCGGTACCACAGCCAATGTCCAGATAGCTTTTCTTTTTTTCCGGAACTAAACATTTGAGAGGTTTTCGGGCAAGAACGGATCTGCTTTTCGGGTTACATTATAATCTTTTCCGATTGTATCGTATGTGAATTTCATGATTCCTTTTGTTTTTTCTGCTTGCCGGTCACATGTAGCAAAAATATGCCGTAATCATACGTGTTCTATCTTATTCTAATTTCGATTTTAGTAAGAACTTTCCATAATTTTATGATCTAATGAATGGAAATGATGATTGGATCCCGCATACGTAAAATGGCAGCAAAGCCATTTTTAAGAAAAAGAAAATCTGTAATGAATAGAATACTTACATTGATCACATTGTTTCTGTTTCTAAGTTTTTCTTTCTTCGGTCAAAACCTAGTCCCAAACGGTGGGTTTGAAAATCCCAGATATACAGACTGTGCGGAATTACAGGTGCCTACGACTAATATCGGGTACTTTTTCAACACGTGGTACGGCAATGGTTGGGTGTACGCCGAACCGTGTCTTTCCCGGTTTAATCGAGAGGTAATCAGCAATTGGGAATGGAGGTTCTCCACCCCCTACAAAGGTAAAGCGAACGCACAATTGTTTGTAACAAGTTGGGATGATGGCGTTTTCACCCCCTACGGAGTAATGACTAAGCTTATTTCCCGTTTGGAAGCCAATGAATGGTATTATCTGGATATGTACGTGAGAAACCGGGGAGGAGAGAGCTTTGAACCGAGTGGGGTAGATTGTACGGAAAGCCCTGCTCCTCAACTGCAATTTTATGTGTCGGAAGATCCGATCGAATTTGTTGTGAAGGCCGACGGTACTCGATTGCTGGATACCTATCTTTCTCCGGGCCGACTCATTGGGGCGGATTCATCCGCCTACCTGAGTAGTTTTGCAACGAGACCGTGGACTAATATAGCGACTTGCTTTCAGGCCCAGGGAAAAGAGTCCCATTTGGCCATTTTTCCTCCACTGGGAAGGTTCAATTACGCTCCCGGCTGTGAGCGCACCGATTCATCAAACATATACGATCACTTCTTCTATGAGCTCGATGAAGTACAATTGATTAAAATCCCGGAGGAATTTAGGGGGCAGGTGGAAATTTGTGAAAATGAACCAGACAGTATTCATCTTTTAGATTTCGTGCCTTTTGCAAATGCTGCTTTTCTCTGGCCCGATGGGAACACAGATTCCGTGAGAATCCTACCGCAAGGTGGAAATTATGAGATTGAAGTCATACTGCCCTGCGTCAACCTACCTCTATACTTGGATGTCATCGGTAATGATTGCTCAACAAGTATTTACATACCGAATGTATTTTCTCCCAATGACGATGGCATCAATGATGAATTCAAGGTAAACACTCACTCTCAATGGCAAATAATGCAATTCGAAATGCGCATTTTTGATCGTTGGGGGGGACTTGTTTTTGAATCAACGGATCCAACCAAGGGCTGGAGCGGTAAGGAATCTGGAAAAACAGCCCCTCCGGGAACCTACATTTGGACCATAAAATACATGGTGAATGATGGAAAGGAGGAAATCAAGTATCATTCGGGCGACTTACTCCTGCTTCGTTAATTCTTGCCAAAGTCGACTCCTTATAAACCTCGCCCGTCCACCAAAAGGGAAACCGGTTAGTCCCGGACACAACGCACCGAACGGGCGGCTTGCCGATGATTGTATTGGAGAATAGAACTTTCATTTTTCCGGCTAAACTTGTAGAACCATGCGTGGATATTATCTTCTTGTCGTGCCGTACTGCTCCAGTACTCGCCATAAAACTCCGTACTATACCAATTGTTAAGCGTCCAGCGATGACCCCCTAACTTGGCGTTGAAACCACTGCCACCCCCTTCCTTTAAAGCATAATTCGCTTGGGCTCTACCACCGTAAGCCTCCGCCAATTCTTTCCATTCGACATCCGTTGGTAATCGCCAATTTCCCGGTAAGGACGCACATGCTTCTTTTGCGGCCTCAAACGTGTAAAACCGACCGTATAAGTCGCAAAGTTGGTCATCATCATTATGACAATACGATCCTTTTGCGGTATTTAATTTCAAATTCTCGGTCAGCCATAGCTTTCCGTCATTCATCCGTTTTACCTGGTAGGTATTACCTGCCGGATCGGTTGTCGCCTCGTGATTTCCCAGGTTAGGCCAGGTTTCAGTTCCCCGGCCATCCACAATTTTTAGTTTCCCATCTCCGGTGACAATTAGCCGGGCATCCGAATGGCCCGCCACTCCCTTATTGGCAACGGTAACCCCCCTGGCCGACAACACCAAATTGCCGTCGTTAAAATTCAACCTATCGATCGCGGAGTTAACCGGAATATTCTCTTCACTGCCTCTCCAGGTAATGTTATTGGGATTGGCAGTTTGCCTAATTTTAAGTTCTCCATTCTCCAATTGCAGGTAATAGTCCAGACCGGAGGAGTATAGGATCGGGGCATCAAAAGACGCAATTGTCTCATTAGCAAAGAGGATCGTCTTGTAAACATTTGAAGCAAGCGCCCCCTTTTTTTCAAATCCAACATCGAATTCAATATTACCCTCCGCGTTGAAATGGACATCTTGAATAGAAACCACCCAATCCTTATGATAAAATTCCCATCCCGGGTTTAAGGTGACCGAGGCCGAACCATCCTGAGGGCTCATATCCAGTAACCAGGTATTGGTATCGTAGTCATTTTCTTTTGACGCAGCAAGGGCTTTTGCACCATCTATTTCGGCTTCCGAATTACCTCCCTGGGATATGACCAGCATATCTACTTCTTCCAGTGCTAAAGTAACCATTAGGCCCTTTGTGTTGCTAATCAATCCGTCGGATTGCAGATTGTTGTCGTAAGACACCGCTCTCCTGTTCTCCAGATACAGACGAACCTTGGCGCTGGGCCTGAATTCAAAGCCCTCTTTTTCCGGAATATCAGCCATTAAAGGCATCGGGGCATAGTGCTCAATACTGACCTTTGCCGCCCGGAATGTTCTATTTTCTAAAGGACCTTGTTGCTGATACGGGACCAATTTTATTCTTTTGAATAATTTTGTGGCGTGACTGGGAAGTAGAATCCTCTCTTTGTCCGGCAGCATTCCGGCTTTGTCTCTCATGGCTGCACTAAACAACATGGAATAGGCAAGGCGGCTTCCCATGATATCGTATTTGTTACCGTAAATTATGGACGTATGATTCCATGTATTTTCACTTTCTTTAGCGGAACAATCGAATTGAAAATAATCGGGGCAAGCGGAAGTATAGTCTTTGATACATTCCTCATCCGCACACGGCATCTCGGCGTGGTACAGATCGAAAGAATGACCCCATTCGTGGAAGATCGAATACGCCCCTCGACTCCCCCAAAAGTTAAATTCTTCGGGTCGATAATGAAGGGGGTTGGCATCCGGATCGGTCGCTGAGGCAGTCAAATCACCTTGGTCGATGGGATGACATGAAATGGCGGGCTTGATTACCTCTAATCCATTTACTTTAATCGATGGAGCACCATCTTGACCGATGTATTCAATGATATATTTTCCCGTACTGTACTCGCTGTTTTCTTGTATGATGTATAGGATCTTGTCAAATTTTTCCGCATTAAAACCACCGGCAATTAACGTCGGTTCCACTACTGTTTCTTTTTGAGTCTCCAACGCGATTTTTTGAGCCTCGAACGCTTCTTGCTGCGCAATGATTTGATTAACTTTTTCGGCAGGTGCGATTGTCCCTTCAAGCCTCTGCTGCTCCTGTAGCAGTCTCACCTCCTCATTCAGCAACCGCAATTCCTCTTCGGCATCCAGTTGAACACCTGCCAGCACCAGCTTTTCCTTTATGGCTCTCAGTTCATCCTGTTGTCTTTTCAAGTTCCTTTTAATGTCATCCAGTGAAACGTCTTCTTCATATTCTTCATTCGCCGCCAACGCTTCGAAAAACTTTTTTTCGTAAAATAACCGGTAATCTTCATAGCCCATTCGAGCTTCTTCAGCCTCGAGTCTTTCCATTGGTCCCTTTAGTTTTTCTCCTAGTTTCCTAGCCAGTGATTTTTTTCCCATTATGCTAAATTCTTCTTCCGTAAAGGGGAGTTGAACAGAATATACCTTTCCTTTGTAGTGATAAATTCCGTTGAAATTTGCCTGCCAAAAATTGGCGATGGGGCTTCCCTCTCCCTTTATATAAGGATAGCCTTCCGCATCCGTTTCTGTATGCGTGGTCGGATCACCAAAAAAGTAGGCATCTAGTGTCGTTGAACTTAAGCGCTTGCTGGCATCCAGGTCTTTACAATGTAGGTAAAAAACAGCTATCCGGTCGGGTTTATCCTCCGTGTATTTTTCCGTTCCCGTTTGAGCGATCAGCAGGCTGCTAAGACAGCCAAAGAGGAAGAATAACAAAAGTCCTTTGTGCATTATTCCTGGGTTTAAGTAAGTTGTTTAATAATTCCTTATCTAAAAGCGTCGATGGGGCAGTGGTTTGGATTCAACCTTTTCGATCGTACCGTTTTTATCGACTAGGTAAGTAGACAAGACGGCTTCACCGTGGTCATTGCAAGGGGGGGAGACCACTAATTTGACCCTAAACTTTCCGTTCCCCATGGTCTCGACATGTTTTACGGTCTTGATTCGATCGTAAAAGGGATTGTCATCATCAAAAACGATGGTGGGCAGTCCGCCTTCCTGCAAATGCGCAAAACTGAGCGCTTCCTCAGGGGTATCGATCGGGGCAAATTTTGCGCGAAGTTCACTTTGGTTGGCAATGAGCCGATACCCGTTCGCTTCTTTAATGACCAATGCTAATTTGGCGGTATTTTCACAATCGACCGGATATAAGCCATCTGCTTCTTTGGCGCGGGTAATGGCCGTGGATAATTCCAGCTTGGGTGTCAGTCCTCCGAGAAACGCCCCGAAGGCTTTGTTGTTGATGGTTTCGAGCTGATGGCCTTTCTTGATCTCCGGATATGCGGCGGGCTCGATGAGTCGGGCGGTGTTCGTAATGTGATAGACCGTTTTTCTGTCTAATGACGCCTCGGACTCTTTGGGCTGCGGAAAGCTGTAGGATAGGATTTGTTGTTTCACTCCGGTTGGTACGGGATCCGTATTCGTAGTGGTAGCTCCCGTGTAGAAAGTGGACCCGGAAACTGTTAATTTCCCGTAGAAGAATGACCCGTCGGGGGCGTCTACTTTGCCTATTTTGGTCCACCCGCCAAAATCATTTTTCCGGTAACCATGGATGTATACCGGATCATAAATCGTATTCCCGGAAGAGCCGGACAGTAAAATGAGGTTTTCAGACATGGCTACATCCCAGTTGGAGATGACCGGATCGGCATCAAAGGACAAGAAATCCGATTGTTGCCAGTCTCCATCAGCCACACGATGAAACAAAACTGCCGCTACCGGATGGCTTTCCCCGTTGACCTCTCCTGGTTTATACAGTCCCACAATGGCGTAGTCTCCCGAAACAGCCGTATGGTACCCCATAAACCGTAAGTATTCCTTCATAACCAATTCACCATCCAGTTGCCAATTGGTGCCATCTTCGGTCAATTCAAATATGCCGGCGACTACATTACGCCCACCCTTGATTCCCGTCAGGATCAGCCGGTTGGTGTTGGCGTCGATCGCTGCCCTTGAAGCAGGTGGCAAATCTTGCCTTCTGGCCCATTTATTAGCTATTTCATCATATTGGAACACCTGAGTTGGCCTACCATTTGCCAAGGCAATGATCATAAAGTTACCGCCGATAACGACTTCAAAAGGTCCTTTTTTGGGAATATCCGCTTCAATTGGCACCGCCTGTTCTTCCCATTTTCCGGATTGATCATTCCTTTTAAACCAATGCATCGTCTTGAGGCCTACGGTACCAATAAAGGCCCATTGATCGGAGATGGCCGCGTATTCGCCAAATCGGGCATACCATGCCTTTTTATTCGCCCAGAGTTGTTGTTTTTGCTTCCATTCGCCATTCTGGCCCTGCTCAAAAATAAAGGCCGTACCACAGTTCCTTCCATTTTCGCAGTCTGCATAAGGATTTCCAAATATGAGATATTCGCCGGATACTGCAATTGGGTTGTAATAAATTGGTCTCTTAATCAGGGATTCAGATATGATCGGAACCTCTTGATCCAGTAGAAAGGTTTGAGCCGATAAATAGCAACCAGTAAAAACCAGTAATCCCCAGATGAGTAGGTGGATCTTCATAATGCGAAATACTTTTAGACTAAAATATTGTGGATGATAAGCCTTATCCAAGGGGGGAGGTTGCGACGAAGATATAAAATCTGAATTTAATTGGTCACGGAAATGCCTTGATCCCGCCAATGCACAACATTTTTAAGTGTAGGTGAAACAGATAATAAAGCAGGCGGTCAAATTCTTGTTGAATGCATCGCCGAAAATGATGGCTGGTTTTCTCCTCTCAGTCCAAACTTCTATACATAATATAGGTGTCTACATATCCTAATTCTAAATGTCTAAATCCATTTGGCGTGGTTCCGATTATCTTAAATCCATATTTCTTCCAAAGCTTTACGGCTACCTCATTTGTGCTGACGACAATGTTAAATTGAATTCCTCTGAAACCATCTTCTTTTGCAATTTGTAAGGAATGTTCGCAGAGTAGTTTTCCAATTCCTCTTCCCTGCGCTTTTGGACTGACCATATAGCCACAATTCGCAATGTGGTTACCAAGGCCAGGTTGATTGGGCTTGATCATGTAGGTTCCGAGAATAATTCCCTCTTCTTCAAAGACAAAGGTTTTCATATTTTCAGCAAACCAATATTTTTTCAGGTCTGCTTTAGGAGTGTGCGGGTCAAAAGCATAAGTATCTCCAGTTTCAATAACTTTTGAAAAAATTTCCCAAACTTGGGGGTAATCCAGTTCTGTTGTTCTTCTTATTTTCAATTTGAGTCTCGTTTTTTATCAACCACAACTTCTATCCCAAACATGAAGGTCTAAAATTGGTCGGTGTTCTAAATTTTGTGCTGTGCTATTTCATTGCTTTACAAGAGCAGCTTAGCGGGAACAAGCAGCCAGTTTTTCTTTATGGGAAGGCTGACGCTGAATTGAAAAGCCCGTAATTGCTCGATCAACAAACCTTCCACTGAATTATTAATGGTAATAGGGGTCTCCTGTAGTGACCCAATGCGTGGTATGGTCATACGCAGTCCCAACCGGATTTGATTCTTAAATTCATAGTGAATGCCCGCTACACCCTGCCAGTAAAAACCTTCGGCATCGTCGCCATTCAATCCCCGTTTTTGTGTCCCATAACCAACCAGGTCATTGCTTCTCCAAACCGCTTCGAGGCCGCAGAGCAACGCCACCTGTTGAAGAGGTCTGTATCCCAGCAAGAGCCCGGCTTTCCGATGGTGAATTCTTCCCTTTTCCGGGGAGATCGAAAAATTGGAAAATTGCAAGTGTTCATATCCGCCTTCAGCTTGTATCAGCCATCGCTTTGCAACCTCCATTCCGATGTAAATTCCAGCGTGATAACCGAGCTTATCCCATCCGTCAATGGCCTTTGACCCCTCCGTTTCGATGCCATCTACTTCGGTTATAGAAGTAAGATGAGGGATGTTGGGACCTGCTTGGAGACCGAGGAAAATTCCCTGACATAGGAGTGGACCATCAACGAAGAGGAGGAAGATAGCAGTGATAACTGGAGTAAAGATTTTCATGCCTTAAAATGATTTGTTTATACCAATAAATCGAGGCAATAGCATGATTATTGCTCCGTGTAAAATGATTAACGTTCGTCATGGTTAGAAGGCTCCGGATATAACGACTTGACAAAACTCCAATGGAACAGGTGCGAAGTGGTTTTAGTCATTGACTTTTGGGTGAATGTATTGGATAGATGCAATGGTGCCGGGCATTTTTTTAACAGGCAGTTGATTTACCTCAATTAAATGGAGGGTAATTGGAGTACAGAGGTTGAAAATCTGCCTTCTAATAATAGAAAACGGCTCTTACCTTATCGGATAATAAAGATAGATGAAGAACTCCACGAGCAACTACAACACAATATCGTCCATTGCCAATGGAGATCGTTCAGCTTTCCGACAACTCTATGAGTTGTATTCGGAAAAGGTGTATAACATTTCTTTGAGCTACGCCCAAAATGAACAGGACGCGGAAGAAATCACCCAAGATGTTTTCATTAGTATCTTTCGAAATGCCGGAAAATTTAACGGCGATTCTGCTGTAGGTACCTGGATTTACCGAATTACTGTCAACACTTCCCTCAATTACCTTAAAAGAAAAAAGCGGTTTTCCTTTTTGAAATTTGGTGTAACTACAATAGATAATCCCGACTTTGAGCACCCGGGCGTCTTATTGGAAAATAGGGAAAATGCCAAATTATTGTTCAAGGTAATTGACACTTTGTCTAAGAATCAAAAAACAGCTTTTATATTGAGTTTTGTGGAAGAACTGCCGCGACAGGAAGTGGCGGATATAATGGAAATTTCACTGAAAGCGGTAGAGTCCCTTTTGCAACGTAGCAAAAGAAACTTGAGGGCCAAACTGGAAAAATTGCATCCCGACCGAAGGAGAGACAAACAGCGATTGTCTAATATTTGATTGAAAAGGTATAACAACAAGCATATCATGAGTAAAAAGGAGAAAGAAAAATGGATGGATGCTGTTTTTGACAGTATGAAGGGCAGCCAACGAGCCAAGCCCAGTACCGGATTATTTGCAAAAATTGAACGTCAGATCGCCGGTCCGGAAGCTAAAGTGTTTTCCAGGCGCCAATGGCAATATGCCGCTGCAGCAGCTATTTTGGTGTTTGTGCTGAACATATTTGCCCTGCGCCAAATCATTCAAAACAATGAGTTGAATACCGGCACTTTGGTTATACCGGATGCCTCCGGACAATCCCTTATTTCCAATTATGAAATTTATGAATGATGAATCAATTGCAGATTTATAAATATGCGACCTTGGCATTGTTGGTGTTGAACCTCTCTTTGATCACTTTTTTCTTTGTGACGGCCCCTCCGCCACCTCATCAGATTGGTAAGAGAGCTTTTGAAGAAAGGGCGGTTGAAATTTTAAATTTGGATGAACAACAACTTAGCGTTTTTTTAAGATCGGCTAGTGCGCATGGGGATAAAATGCGGACCATTAATTCACAACAGCGCACTCTTTTAAAACTGTATTTCCAAGACTTAGTTGATACTTCAACCATTTCCAATCCGGCATCCATTTTAAGTCAGGTTCAAGAATTGGAGCAGGATAAAGTCACGTCTACCTACCTGCATTTTGAAGAAGTGAAATCTATCTTAACACCAGAGCAACAGCCAGGCTTCAATGCCTTCATGGACCATGTGATGGAAATTATTTTGGTGGAGAAATAAAAATCCATCGCCACTCTAAAAGAGATCAATGAAGGAGCGCTTCTTTCTTCATTGTTTTTTTTGGGTTTATTGACAGCGGTCATTTCTCTTTTTTCAAGGTTCTAATATCTGCAATCAATTGATTTATCGAGGACTTATTTAAACCATTATATATGCCCCGAATATGTCTGAATTTATCTATCAAAACAAAATTCTCCGTATGTAGAAATTCATCAATATCTTTTGCAATGCCCAAATCCTCTTCAACAAAATATTCATTTCTTCCCAGGTTGTAAATTTCTTCTCTGTTTCCTGTCACCAGGTGCCATTTGTCCACAATTACGCCTTCGTTTTCGGCATACTCTTTTAGGATAGGGACAGAGTCCCTTGTTGGAGTTACGGAATGAGAGAGCAATAAGATATCATTATCTTTTGAAAATTCATCTTGAAGAATTTTCATGTTTGCCGTCATTTTAGGGCAAATCCCCGGACAGGATGTGAAGAAGAAATCGGCTACATATATTTTCCCTGCAAAAGTTTTTTCGGTAATTGTGTCGCTCTCTTGGTTTACCAAACGAAAAGGTGGGATTCTATGCAGGTCTTTTGCTTTTTGTTCATTCTCTCCCAGCCAGATAGGTGTGAATGTTGCTTCCGCATAATACGGCAATTCACCAACTCTTTTGGTTTTTCCTTCCTCATTATTACATGCGAAAATGACTATGGTAACCAAAAGCAATTCAATTCTTGATTTCAATTTTCTCATTATTAAGCTCATAATATAAACTTGCTTTTTCAAGCCAAAAACAAAATCATCAAACACTGTCTATTGAATATCATTTGGTGTTCCTTGTAAGTCGCCCGGGAAAATAATACAGTACTGGCCTAGGTATGCTTCATTTTGAATATGATAATGATATTCCCCGTCCGGATTATGAGTAGTCGGGCCAAAATGACCACCCGATTCATCTAAATCCGTTGGATAGGAACCATCGTAATCTCTCCGACCATAAATGAAAAAACCATCAGCATCTTCATACCAAGTTGTTTCGATACGAGGTTCCTCCTCCTCTTCACAAGATGTGATTAAAAGAATCGCTCCCAAAAGAAGAGAAATTGATAATGCGGACCAGTACTTCATTTTCTATTTTTTTTAGGAAATTCCATTTTTTCATTAGACTATTATTTCTGCTAATTCCTTCGCGCCATGTCTACTTTTTTTGAAAAATTGGTCAGGGCGGATCAATGAGCGTGCTTGGCGCGTTCTTTCTAATCAGTTCAATGAGGGTAACAGCATCTTTTAAAAACTGCTGGGTAGAATCGTCTTTTACAAATTCAAGGCATCCGTAGATTTTCTGATTCAACCGGGACAGTTGCTTGATGTATGCTTGCCAGTCGACCAAACCGTACTGGAGTGGTAAGCGGACCTCTGCTTGCGGCCACCAGTGGAATACATGAAATCCCGCAATCCAGGGAAGGATCATATGGATTCCGGGGCCATTGATATCTGGCCCTGCTCCATGCATTGGTTGCCAGTATGTCTTTACGGAGGGATGGTCCAATTCTGTAAAGAGCCGAACGCAAGCTTCATAGCTATCATTGAGGGTATTGTCGTGAAATTCGAGCGCCAAGGATATGCCATTCCTTCCGGCTTCATCTCCGATCGCACGGAGTTCTTCCAGAATTTCGTGGTGGTAATCACCGGTGGCTTCCCGGCTACTTTTCCAGCCGGCCCAAATCCTAATTATCTTGGTATCCAAGGCTTTCGCCGTCTTTATCACCTGGTCAAACGTCAATCCTTCATTTTTGCTCTTCGCAACAGTGTAATAGGAACCATAAGCAATGACGGAAAGACCGGCATCACTGGTCATTCGGCCAATGGTCTGCGCTCGCTCCAAATCCCCGGGTGGAACATGGATGTCTCCACCCCATTCAATTCCCGCCAAGCCGGCTTTTGCTGCTAAGCCGATTACAACTTCGGCCGAAAGCTGTCTGAAGGTCACTGATGCAAGTCCGGGTAAAATCATAAGCTACTTGATAACATAAAAATGTTTTCATCCCATTATCGTCGTGGATCAAGTACGGTCACTTCTTGATAAACCTAGGCAGGAAAGAAGAGTAGGACAACCATCATTGCTGCAATTTCTTGAACAATCGTTGCACTTGCAGACAGATGTTGCACCCATGCAACAATTTTTCTAGAGAATGGGCAGCACAATATCTATTTTTAAGGAAATACCATTCTTTATGATATTCAGATATGCTCAATCACTGCTGTTCTGCTTTGGAGTAATTCAATCTGCGGGCCAGGCTGATCAGGACATCACTTTTCGAAGAGTATCCCCTCCCGGCGGTTTCAGTATCCAAGCGGTGCATTCTTTCGATCAAGATGCATTCGGATACATATGGATGGGGAGTTTTGACGGAGTATTTCGATATAACTCAAGAGAGGTAACACGATTCATTTACAACCCCAAAGAACCCAATGGGCTTCCCAGCGGCTTTATTACTTCACTGGTCATTGACAACCAGAACAACATATGGGTGACCTCGGAAAAAGGCCTCTACTTATTTAACCATGAGCTCCAAAAATTTGAACGCAGTTCTTATACCTACGAAAATGGAGAAACGGCCAGTAATAATCTTTTCTACGTCGAGACCGATGGTAGCGGCCAATTATGGATCGCCGATGAAAACTTTTTCGGTTACCTGGACCACGAAAAAAAGCAGTTGGTTAGGATCGTCGATGGACTTGGCGAGAAACCGCGACTACTGTACAAAGACGAAACCAATCGCCTTTGGCTTGGAACGCTGAATGGCTCGGTATACCTGGTTATTCCCCAGGAAAAGAGGGTAGTGAAAAAAGTGGAAGGACCGGGTTCGCGGGCCCGCACCATCTACGCCAATAACAGCGAAATCTGGGTCGGTTATGAGTCGCACGGCGCGCGCCTGTTTGATCTTGACGGGAAATTAAAATTACATTACGATTATCCCTCGAATGCTGAATTTGATTTCAAATCAACCAGCGTCCGGCGCATTTGGAGAGATACTCGCGGTCAAATTTGGATTGGTTCCTACAATGGTCTTTTTCTGGGTGTCGGTTCAGAGTTGATTCATTTTGCTAAGGACGAATACGTAGGCATTCCGCACAACTCCATTTACGATATATTCGAAGACGAACAGGGAGGAATTTGGGTTGGAACCTGGTCTGGAGGAGTCAGCTACATGCACCATGCGGATAATCGATTCAGCAATTTTCGACAGACAAAAGACCCGCTTTCTATCTCCGACAATATGATCAGTTCGTTTGCCCAAATGCCCTCGGGCGACCTATTAGTAGGCACCGAACAGGGTGGACTGAATACTTTTGATTTGGAAACCTCCAGTTTTAGAAAAATTGCTGACCTGGAGAGCCAGGGGGGGTTAAATGTTAAAGCCTTACACGTTGACCGGCATGAAGGATTGTGGGTCGCCTGTGCTTTCAAAGGTGTCTACTATCGACCCAAAGGTCAAAGCAACTTCCTTCATTTCGCATTGGGTGAAGAGGACGGAAAGCATATTTCTGCACTTGGAGTATACACCTTGTGCGAGTCGGATTCCGGGATTTGGATGGGGACAAATTTTGGCGGATTGAACTTTTACGATTTCCAGACCAAACGGATTAGTTTCAAATCCAAAGAATTGCCGTTTTCACAAATCGACGGATTGAACATCCGGTCGCTGACCCTGGATTCCTACAACCATCTGTGGGCAGCAACTTCCCACGGTGTTTACCAATTTCACTTACCTTCCGGCAGATCCACACATTTTACGACAAGCGCCGCGGAGGGTCACCAGACCAACAGCCAATCCTTTCACTTCGTAACAGAATTGTCCGATGGCACCATCTGGATGGGTACGAGTCGTGCCGGCATCAACATTTACCACCCAAGAACGGATGGACTCAGCTCTTTTGATGCCAATGGATTGTTGAAGGGCAAAGACGTTTATGGCATCATACATGGCCACGAGGATCACCTTTGGATTACCTCAAATGACGGATTGATCCTCTACAATACCAGGCACCGTACTTCGAGGAGGTTCATCATCACCGATGGTATTCAGGGAAACCTTTTCAATCCCAACGCCATTTTTAAAGACCAAGACGGGAACCTGTATTTCGGAGGGACAAATGGATTTACATTGCTGGAACCAAAGGCGATCCGAATCAACCAAAGGACTCCCAATGTACTGATCAATAATATCCGGATCAACAATCGTGAAGTGGTGCCCACACAAACCGGCATTAACAAATTTGCCAAATTGGTATTAAGTCCTAAAGAAACCACCCTGAGTTTTAATTTTTCAGCCGATAACTTTCTCCTGCCTGAGAAAAACAAGTTCATGTACCGATTGAATAACTATGTAGATGAATGGGTATCAGATGTCAATACTGGTTCGGCAACGTTCGTGAACATACCTGCCGGGGAGTATTTGTTTGAGGTCAAGGCATGTAATAACGACGGACTTTGGAATTCAGAGCCTGCCCAGTTATTGATCGTTGTCCAACAATATTGGTATAAGTCTACCATAGCGCTGGTTTTTTACTCCATTGTGGCACTCACCATCATTGGGTTGATCATTAGGTTCTATCGCGAACGATTGAAGTTAAAGAAAGCACTCTTGATCGAAAAGATCAAGCACGAACAGGAAGAGCGGCTCCACGAAATGAAAATCCGGTTCTTTACCAACATTTCTCACGAATTTCGAACCCCGCTAACACTGATTAACTGGCCGGTCGAAAATCTCTTGAAATCAAAAAACCTTTCTTTGGATGATCGGGGCCAATTGGAAACCATTAAGAAAAATACCAACCGATTGCTACAACTAATCGGTCAAATTTTGGCTTTCCGGAAATTTGACGCAGGCCAGGCTAAGCTCAATCTCTCCCAGGTCGAGTTGGTAGCCTTTATTAGAGAAAGGATCCACCATTTTTCGGAGGAAGCCAAAGCCAAGAAAATCCAGTGTTCCTTCTCCCACGGACCGGAAAAATTTCTGATCGAAGCGGATGAGGAAAAACTCGATAAAATCATTTACAATCTCCTCTCCAATGCTTTTAAGTTTACGCCTACTAATGAAAGGATAAGGGTTTCCCTGCCGGGGAATTTACCACAAAAATCCAGCGATTATACCAATCAATTAAGCTTTGGTAAACTGGAGCATGAAGACTTTGTCGAAATTCATGTTATCGATTCGGGAGGTGGCATTGACAGCGAAGATCTTCCTCACATCTTCAATCGCTTCGAACAGGGTAAACACGAAAAAGCCCGGGAGAACAGTACGGGCATTGGGCTCACCCTGTGCAAGGATTACACTCTTTTGCACGGCGGTGTCATTGTGGTTCAAAGTACTCCGGGCGAGGGGTCTTGCTTTTCAGTCCGGTTGCCGATCAGACAAAAAGCACAGAAAATTTTCTACGAAACCAATACCGAAATCACCACCGTCCCTTCCTGGGAGATCACAGAAAAAAACGACGTCCAGTCGCGCCTAACCGACAAAGATACCAAGATCCTCGTTGTGGAAGACAATGCTGATCTTAGGAGATACATCACCAAATTCCTGCAGGATTTCTATTGTGTTCTGTTTGCCGATGACGGACATCAGGGCTTGGAGATCCTGAAAAGGGAGAATGTTCAGCTGGTTATTTCAGATGTCATGATGCCGGTTATGGACGGTTTCCAATTTTGTCAGAAAATCAAATCCCAAATCGAAACCAGCCACATTCCGGTGATCCTGCTCACTGCTTTGTCCTCTGCTGAAAACCAAACGGTTGGTTTGGAAAAAGGTGCGGATGCCTACATTTCAAAACCCTTTGATGAAAACGTATTGTTGAGTCGGATCGAAAATCTATTGCAACAGCGGAAAAGATTGCAGGAAAGCTACACCAAAATGTTTTTTACCGGCCAACCCATTGATATTGGCAGCTTAGACAATTATTTTTTGAACCGGATTAATGCGATCATCGAAAAAAATATCGAAGATGAAAGTTTCTCTGTTACCAGACTGGCAGTGGAAATGGGCCTTAGCAGAAGTCAACTTCACCGGAAATTAAAGCAGATTTCAAACCGTTCAACGTCCGAATACATTACGATGATTAAAGTCAAAAAAGCGACGACGCTACTTGCCTCCAAACAATACAACATAGACGAAGTCGCTTTTAAATCGGGTTTCAATAGCCATTCCTACTTTACTAAGTGCTTCAAGAAAATCCACCACAAATCCCCCTCTGAGTTTTTAAAGGAATTGAGCAAGTGATGGTTTCACACATGTTGCAATCGTGCCACATCTGTTCTCATGTGCAACGATTTTTCAAGAATTCGCAGCAATGCTGATAATTCCCGAGCCCCGAACGATGTAGGTTTGTTCAACGCGAAAAATGAAAAGCGAGACAAACTAACATCTAGGAAAACCAACAATGAACAAGCTAATTGTATTCACCTCCGTTGTGCTACTCTTCGGGTGTCTTCGACCGCCGTCGGATGACCTGGAAACGTTGGTCGGCCATGTGGAATCTCAAATGGAACATGCCATTAAAAGCATTCAGCCGAGCCGGACCGGGGCCCTTGCTTTTCCGCGAACCATCGAAAATGGAGGAGTGAAGTTGGTGTCGAGATGCGACTGGACCAGCGGCTTTTTCCCGGGTAACCTTTGGATGATGTATGAGCTTTCCGGTCATAAGCGATGGCGAGAAGAGGCATTGCAATATACACGCTTGATCGAACCTGAAAAATGGAATGGTCATACCCTTGACATGGGCTTTAAAATGTACAGTAGTTTCGGAAAAGCCCTGAAGTACACAGATAATCCCGACTTCAGAGAGATTTTGATTCAATCCGCTAAAACGCTTTCCACGAGGTTTAACCCAATCGTAGGATGCATCAGGTCCTGGGATCACAGTGGCAGCGAATGGAGCTTTCCGGTCAACATCAATAATATGATGAACCTGGAATTGCTATTATGGGCGGCCAATGAAACCGGTAACGAAAACTTTAAGGTAATTGCCATCCAACACGCGAAAACGACGGCAGAGCATCATTTTCGCAGCGATCATTCCACCTATCAGGTCATTGATTTCGACCCGGAAACCGGCGAAGTAGTAAATAGGTTTGCCTATGAGGGATATAGCAAAGAAAGCTGCTGGGCGCGTGGGCAAGCCTGGGCGCTGTACGGCTTTACAGTCCTGTATCGCGAAACCGGCATCACTGAATTTCTGACCCAGGCCGAAAAAACAGCGCAATACATCATCACTCAACCGGGTATAGTAGAAGGTAAGATCCCCTATTGGGATTTTGATGCCCCCGACATTCCCGATGAACCCTACGATGCCTCGGCCGGGGCCATCATCTCAGCCGCTCTGTTCGAATTAAGTGAATTTTCTCGCAGTGATCAGGAGGTATACGTAAAAGTAGCGGAGCGACTTCTCAGGACTTTGTCAACACCCCAATTT
>JANQRV010000386.1 GCA_028284395.1 Saprospiraceae bacterium | reverse complement strand
TTCTACGAAGAAGTAGTGCAAGCACTTAACGTAGATGTGATGGCCGATCTCGCAAAGAAAACCCACATACCGCTGGCCACGGGCGAACGCATTTTCACCAAATGGGGCTTCCGGGAAATTCTGGAAAAAGGAGCCGCCATGATCCTACAGCCCGACGTTTGCTACGCCGGAGGCATTACCGAATTGAAGATTATTGCCGGAATGGCCGAAGCCTACTATGCACCGATCGCTCCACACAACCCGAACGGCCCCTGTTCGTTGGCTGCCAGCTTGCAAATAGCGGCCTCCGTTCCGAACTTCATGGTCCAGGAGCGCGGCGATCGCGAACACGACTTACTGGCCGAACCGCTGCCTCCCGTCAAAGACGGCTATCGGCCGATTCCAACCGGGCCGGGCCTCGGCATCACCATTGACGAAAACAAGTTGATGGATCAGGTGGGTGAGCCACGGGAGTATTTACCGCAGTACGATTCGGACGATGGTGCGGTCGTAGACTGGTAAACGGAACATACAGCGGGCGTATACAGCTTAATCCCCGATCCTAACCAAGCGCAAAACCCGTTCTTTCTCTTCTTCCTCCATCCGGATCACCAGGGAATCAACCGGGTCGTTGATGATCATCACCACTCGTTCGTCCTGTGGTGGACTGACCAGGGTATCGCTCGTATAAAGATATCGATCCTCCAGGCGACAGGGGCCTGCCTCCCGATAGTTCAACGTACTGGAGTATTCGTAGGTAAGATTGGAGTGAAAGTGCAATTTTATAGCCGACGGATCAATGTCCAGGGATTCCCCCTCTTCCGTCACTTCATAGGCTTGCCAACGGCCGACAATGGTCTCGTACTGCATGCCGGACTCACAACCGAAGCACAACAAAGTCATAACAAGAATGGTGGCTAACCAATTCCGGCTCGCAATTCTAATCATACCACAAAAATTTCTAATTTCTTAGGCAAATAATGGTTGCATCAGGATAAATACGACTGCCCCGGCAATAAAACCAATCAGCGCCAGCCAGGCAATGTTCTTAAGATACCAGATGAAATCAATCTTTTCCATTCCCATGGCAGCAACACCAGCTGCAGAACCAATGATCAGCATACTACCACCGGTTCCGGCGGAATAGGCGATGAAGTGCCACAACTTAGCATCCAAAGCTTCGGTATACATTCCCATCGAAGCAGCTACCAGCGGTACGTTATCGATGATGGCAGATGCAAAACCCAATAAGATAACCACTAGATCCTGATTGGGAATAGCATTCTGTAAACCTTCAGCTACATATCTCAAGGCTCCTACTTTGCCAATCACAACCGATTCAAGGGCAGCTACCGCCATGAGGATACCCAAAAAGAATAGGATACTCGACATTTCGATGCGCGACAAGGCATGATGGGCAGAATAAGCTGCTTTCCGCTCATCCGTAAAGTCCTCTTCGGGATGAATGTATTCGGACACGAGCCAGACAAATCCCAAGCCAAGCATCATACCGGCATAGGGCGGCAAGTGGGTAATGGTCTTAAAGATCGGGACAAAAACGATGGCTCCCAAACCGAGAAAAAGCATGGTGCGCGAACTCAGCAATTGCATACTCTCTGCATCATCGTGTTCGGCATCGACCTCGATTTCTCCCTGGAACGGCTTCAAAAAAGTAGCTATATAGACCGGTACAATAAAACACACGATCGACGGTAGTACCAGTTTCGTGATCAACCCGGGAGTCGACACCTTATTGCCAATCCACAACATGGTTGTGGTCACATCACCGATGGGCGACCAGGCTCCGCCTGCATTCGCTGCAATAACGACCATGCCCGCAAACCAGATACGCTCGTCTTTACTGACGATGATCTTTCTCAACAAGGTGACCAAAACGATCGTTGCCGTCAGGTTATCGATAATGGCGGAAAGAATAAAAGCCAAACCACCCAGAATCCACAGTAGTCTTTTCTTACTTCTCGTCCGAACCCATCCTTTCAATATCTCAAAACCCCGGTGTAAGTCTATAATCTCGACAATGGTCATAGCACCAATAAGAAAAACCAATATCTCGGCGGTCTTCCCCAGGTGGTGCAATAAAGTATTATTGAATCCCTCTACCACATGATGATCGTGACTTCCGTGAGTCAAACTATAGAGATGATCGTGTGTGTCGATGACAGAAAGGGAGCCGTTGTAAAAGCCCAAAGACAGAAGTGCCCAACACAGGGCACCCATCAGCAAAGCCGGAACCGTTTTATCCAGCTTTAGCGGATGCTCAAATACAATGGTGGCATATCCTAAAATGAAACAAAGAATGACTCCAGTCAGCATAAGGTGTTGGTTTTTGCATGTGTTAAAGGATGCTGCGTAAAATTAAAATATTATTAGAGTCTGCCAAGAAATTCTGGCATGATTCTCACCAAAGTCCCCGCTTTTCTTGATTCCACGACTTGCAATTCGTTCAGAGTGAGCAGGCTTTCAAAGAAACCATAGCAACTATACAAACAACTTCTTATCTTTGCCCCCTAATTCACTACGAAGCCCTTTATGGTAAAGATCGACAATGTAGAGATTGGAGAATTTCCGCTACTGCTGGCTCCGATGGAGGACGTCAGCGACCCTCCTTTTCGCGCCCTTTGCAAGGAGCAGGGGTGCGACATGATGTACACCGAGTTTATTTCTGTTGAAGGTTTGATCCGGGACGCTACTAAAAGCGTACAAAAACTGGACATATACGACTACGAACGACCGATTGGCATCCAGATCTTTGGCGCCGAATTGCCCTCCATGATGCGTGCGGCGGAGATCGTCGAAGAAGCACAACCGGAAGTGCTGGACATCAATTACGGCTGTCCGGTCAAAAAGGTAGTTTGTAAGATGGCCGGTGCCGGCATTCTGCAAGACATCGACCGAATGGTCAAATTGACGGAAGCAGTGGTCAAATCTACCTCCCTTCCCGTCACCGTCAAAACCCGTTTGGGCTGGGATGAAAAAACCATGTACATCGAAGAGGTGGCAGAGCGACTGCAAGATGTGGGCATCAAAGCCCTGAGCATCCATGGACGTACCCGCAAACAAATGTACAAGGGAGAGGCCGACTGGACCTTGATCGGAAAGATCAAAGAAAATCCACGCATTAAAATTCCCATTTTTGGCAACGGCGACATCGACAGTCCGCAAAAAGCCAAATTGTACCGGGAAAGGTACGGAGTAGACGGCATCATGATCGGAAGGGCCAGCATTGGTTACCCCTGGATCTTTCGCGAAATCAAGCACTATTTCGAAACGGGAGAGCTATTGCCCCCTCCCACCATTCACGAACGAGTGGAGGCCGCCCGGCAGCACCTTCGGCATTCACTGGAATGGAAGGGAATCAAATTAGGCATCCTGGAGA
>JANQRV010000364.1 GCA_028284395.1 Saprospiraceae bacterium | reverse complement strand
TCGCTCAGCATCCAACAAACGGGCGTCGAAACTCTTGATGACTTCGACCTGCTCTGTGGGCAGTTCTTGTGCCATCAATGGTGACTGCAGAACCAACAGCAAAAAGAAGGTTAGAAATTTATAATTGTGGGTTATCATTATCGAATTTGTTTTTGATCGCTTTTATGAATTGTTTAGATGGCCGGTCGGGTCCGGTTTAATTGTTATTATTGTTGTTACCGGTCTCATTTTCCATTTCCAGCGTATTGCGGTTTACGTTTGGTGCCAGGCGGCTTGCCTGATTGATCTGCGAGTTCAACTGGTTGAGCTTGTTCTGAGCAGTTGTAATCAATTCCGGATCTTCATTGTAGTTTTCCAATAAAGCTTCCAGGGCGGCCCGGGCGTTGTATAAATCTCCTTTTTCGGCCAATACATCCGAAAGAAGAATGACACTTTTGGCAACCCAATACGGATAGGCAGAACTTTCCTTATTGGCATTGATCAATTGGGTTTGTGCCGTTTCCAGGTCCCGACGTAAGTAATAGATGTAAGCCTTTAAGTACCGGGCTTCGGCAGTTTGTTCGTTGTCGCTAAGCCGAATAACTTCGTCGAATGAAGCCAAAGCCCCACTGTAATCCTGGCGGTCAAAAGCAATCTTACCGATGTAAAAATTGGCGGTGGATTTTTGCTCGGTGGTCGCATTGGGATTGTTGGAAACCTTGTTGGCCAAATCAAAAACCGCTTGGGTATTGTTGACCCGATATGCACTTCTTAAGCCACCTAGCTGAGCTTCAAAACGCATGTCTTCAGTAGAAGCGGAAAGTTCCAGCTGTTGGTACAGATCGAAGGCCTTTGCAAAATTTTGTTCGTGATTGTAGGCGATGATGGCAGCTTTTTCCAGTCCTTTCAGATAGTAGCGACTGGGGCCGCGACCAACCACCCATTCATAGTCGGAGAGCGCCTGGCTGTACTGCCGTAATACACTGTGTGATTCACCCCGGTGATAATGTGCTTCGAGCAGGTACCGGCCACGAGGGAATTTCCGCAGATAATCGGTGAAGGCAACGACCGCGCGCTCGTAATTGGCATTTTCGAACTGAGTTTCGGCGGCAATGAAATTGATGGAATCGCGGGCAAAATTATCCAGTTTGTAACCGGGAATGGTTTCCAGGAAAGCAAAATATTCGTCTGCTTGACCGAGGTCATCCACATAGATCTCTTCTAGTGCCGCCAGCGCAAGATTGGCTTCTCCCGAAGTGGGGTTGTTGCTGAATACCTGCTTGTAATAGCCGATGGCAGCGTCGAGATTTCCCTGGTTATAAGTGACCAAACCAAGTTTGATCAACGCCTGATTCACCAGGTCGGACTTACTTTTGTATCTCCTCACCAATTGTTGCAACGGAGGTACCGCATTACTGAGTTGTCCGATTTCCTGGTAGGTGGTACCAAGGCTAAATAAAGCATCGTCTGCATACTGCGATTCTGGAAATTCATCAATAAGTTGCTCCAGGGCGAGTATCTTATCGGTTGTTTTACCTCGGAGTCCTTCGATCAGGGCCTTTTGGTAAATGGCATATACGTAGTTGGAGTATTTCCGATTGATGGCCAGGTCGTAGTACCGGACGGCATCATTGTATCGATTTCTTTTGAAGTAGCTATCACCCGTTCTCAGCGTGGCATCCCCCAGAACATCGTTGCGGATGGCCTCATTGCGGATAAAATTGTAATTCCGTTGAATGCCTTCGGCGGCATCTCTGAAAAAGCCAACGGAAGCCGAATAATTTTTCTGTTTCAGGTAGTTATAACCCTGAAGGTAATTGGCGGTAAAAATAGAAGATTCATCCGGTAATCCACTCATTGTTTTGGCCAGTGTCAAAAACTGATCGGTCAGGCGTATGCTGGTCCGGTACTGTTCTTCCTTATGAGCGATGTCTGCGAGCCAATAAACGGATTGTGCCTTGATCTTGGGATCGATCGGAAACTGCAGCGATTTTTCAAAATGTTGTCCGGCTTCCTGAAAACTATTGTCCTGAATGAGTTGAAGTCCCCGAAAGAACGTCACCTTTTGGTAGCTCTCCTGAATTTGAGGTGTTTTGGAAGACTCCGGCATTCGTTCGATGATCTGAATCGCCTGCCGATAGTCCCGATAGCTGATGAAGATCTCACTCATTAGCTTTTGAGCTTCGTTGTAGTATTGCGAATTAGGGGGAAAACTTTGCAAGGCGATGATGGCTTCCCGCGGGTCCTTTAATTCATAGGATAGTTTGGCGTAATTAAATTGTGCTTCTTCCTTGATATCCGGGTCGTACTCCAATCTTTTCGCTTTTCCAAAGGCACTTCGGGCGGTACTTTTCGCCCCGACTTTCAGGTTGGCATCACCGAGATAGAACATAGCGTGCTGTCCCAATTCCGAGTTGATGCCGTCTAGTTCTTTAAAACTGCGAATGGCACCCCGGTAATCTCCCGTCTGATATTGGGCATACCCCAATTGATAAAACTCCTCCTGGCGAAGTTTTGAGGTATTGTCGGCGTAATATTTGAGGTAGGGAAGGGCGCGTCCGTAATCCCCTTTTTCAAAGAAGGATTGTCCGACCAATTGCTGGATTTCTTTCTTCTTCCTAACTTTGGAATCCTTTAATCGCGGAGTAGCATAAGCGATTAGCTCATCGTATCTGGCTTCCGCAAAATAGATTTGTACTATATAATATGGTATGTGTTGTTTGTATTTGGACGACTTTTCTGCCACGCGGAAGGATTTGGCCGCTTCTCCGTAATTCCCTTCAAAAAAGTAGGTCAATCCGAGGTAGTAATTCGTTGGATAGAAATACTTGTTCTCGATATTACTGATTTCGCGAAAATTGCTTTTTGCCGTTGAAAACTCCTTATTCACAAAATTGGCATACCCCATTCTAAAACGAACCTCTGACTTTTGATCCCTGGTCATTCCGGAAGTCGGTACCCTGCTGAAATATTCGAGGGCGCGATCGTAATCGCGAGCGTTGTAGTAGTAGTTGGCAATATCAATAAGGGCCTGATTGGCCAGGGGGTCTGGGTCGTACTTGCGGATAAAGTCGAGGATCAATTTTTCTCCGTCGGGCAACTCCAACTGGACGGCGCACTTGGCGTATCCGAGTTCTGCTTTTACCATTAAGAGTTTGGCCTCGGGTTCGTTGATTGGTTTGAGCAAATCCATCGTTTTTTCGAATTCACCCATCGCTTTGCCAAAAAGCCCTTCATCAAAAAAAGCCATCCCTTCCTTGAAGGAGAGATTGGCCTCTGTGTAAACGGTAGTCTGCTGGGCAATCCCTTTCCCAACTGTCAGAGAAACCACCAATAACAGGGCAATTTTCTTAATCATCGTAGATTGATTTTATTTTTGAATAAGTGTATTTAACAGAGAACCATGTTTGGTCAGGTAGTAATTGTCCTTAAATAACGAATTTATAAAAAAATTAACATTTACCTCACCGCATCAGCGAAGGCTCCGACCGCTACCAACTGCCGTTTAGAATCGTCTGAACAATGATGTTACAGCAAGTCTCTAATTGATCCCGGGTAATGACCAATGGAGGTGCAAAGCGGATGATATTACCGTGAGTTGGCTTTGCCAGTAAACCATTTTCCGCTAACTGGAGGCAAATGTTCCAGGCCGTATCACTATCCGGAGCATCATTGATCACAATAGCATTGAGGAGGCCCTTTCCCCGGACCAATGAGACGAGTTCTGACTTTTCAACTAAATCCTGCTGCATCCGTTGGCGGAATAATTGTCCCAACTGATCGGCGTTTTCGGACAGCTTTTCTTCTTTAACTACTTCTAGGGCAGCTTGTGCCACCGCGCAGGCCAATGGATTGCCGCCAAAAGTAGACCCATGTTCTCCCGGCTTGATCGTCAGCATGATCTCATCGCGAGCCAATACTGCGGAAACCGGCAGCACGCCTCCCGATAGTGCTTTGCCAAGAATGAGAATATCGGGTTTAAAGCCTTCGTGGTCACAGCAAAGTAATTTTCCGGTACGGGCAATACCGGTCTGGACTTCATCGGCTATGAAAAGTACGTTGCGTTGGCGGCACAGCTCATACGCTGATCTAAGATAGCCGTCATCGGGCACTACGACACCTGCTTCTCCCTGGATGGGTTCGACCATGAATCCAGCTACATTTGGATCTTCCAGTGCTTTTTCCAAGGCCGGTAGGTCGTTGTATGGGATGAGCATATAGCCCGGCATGTAGGGGCCGAACCCCGTTGTACTGGACGGATCGACCGAAGACGAAATGGCGGCCAGGGTGCGTCCCCAGAAGTTGCCCGTTACAAAGATGATTTTGGCTTCGTTGACCGGAATGCCTTTGACTTCATACCCCCATTTGCGACAAAGCTTGACGGCGGTCTCCCCACCTTCTACACCCGTATTCATAGGGAGCACCTTATCGTAGCCAAAATAAGAAGTAATGTATTTTTCGTATTGCCCCAGGATGTCGTTATGGAAAGCGCGCGAGGTCAACGTCAAAGCGTCGGCCTGGCATTTGAGGGCGTGAATGATCTGCGGATGGCAATGCCCTTGATTAACTGCAGAGTAAGCCGACAAAAAATCGAAATACCGTTTCCCCTCCACATCCCAGAGATAGACGCCGAGTCCTTTTCTTAAAACCACTGGAAGTGGGTGATAGTTATGGGCTCCGAATTTGTCTTCAAGTTGGATGAGGTCCTGAGAAGATAGTGTCATATAAGAATGATAACTGGTTTATTCCACAATTATTTGCAAGGTGTCTAATTCTGCCCTAAGTTTCAAGAAATCATACATTTTTCGTTGATCCTTCCGCTTGGTGGAAGTAGACTTATTCCGCTGCCATGAAATGATGTAAACGGGCATTTGGTATACTGTGGAGTCGAATGATGTTTTTTCTACCTCGGCAGAAGCAATGCTCTTCAGGTCCGGGAAAACGGTCTTTGTTTCTTTAAAGATTTGTTCGCTTGAGAGGTAGTGATTGCGAACGCTGTCGAGCTGGCTCTGCAACTTTTCAATCATTTGATCCTGGACCGAGCTCACTTTTTGAGCGAGATCCAATTTATCGTTGACCTGTTCGAGATTGTTGAGTTTTTTCTGCAAACGGGAAATTTCCTTGAGGCCGGCATCCGAATCCTGAATCAGTGCCAACTTGACATCTCCCAGTCCCAAACTATCCAAGGTTCTTTCATATTCTTGCAGGGAGTCTTTATTGACCGTCTCGCCCCACAATTCGAGCAAAAGTTGTCTGGACGTATCTTTTTCAATCAACTCGAATTCGTTGCAATAAGTCGGTTGGTCGATGCTGAAGTGTCGTTCGACGAAGTAGGCTATTTTGCGATCGTCCTGGCGCTCCTTATAGAGCTTGAGCAGAATTCGGAAGCTGGGAAGAATAATCAGCAGGCTAAACAATATCAGATAGGTCCGGGTCCGTCTGGCTTCTCGCGGGTTCTCGTATTTTTTTAGTGGAAAATCCAACAGCTTGATGATCAAATAAGCCGTGAGTGCAATAAAGAAGGAGTTGAGAAAAAACAAGTAAAAGGAATTGATCATAAATTCCCAATTGCCATTGGCGATGCCGTATCCGGTGACGCAGAGCGGGGGCATTAGAGCCGTGGCAATCGCCACACCCGGAATCGCATTGGACTGGTCCTTTCGCGTCGTGGATATGATACCGGCCAGCCCTCCGAAAACAGCGACGAGCCCATCGAGGAAGGTCGGTTTGGTCCGGGAAACAATCTGCTCGTTGATCCCTCCCAGAGGCGTAATGTAAAAGTAAAGCGTACTGGTGATCAGCGCGATGGCAATTGATAAGCCAAAATGCCGCAGGGATAGGAAAAGCGCCTCCCGGTCATTAATGGCAACCGCCAGGCCAATGCCCAGGATAGGAGACATCAATGGAGAAATCAACATGGCTCCAATAAGTACTGCCGGCGAATCCAAGTCTAGCCCCAGCGAAGCAATCATTATCGAACACATCAAGAGCCAGGCATTGGCACCCTCCATGCGTTTGTTGTTCTTAATCGTAGAGACGGTGCCCGGTCGGTCGACTCCTTTTTCCAGGTCGATCAGGCGACTGAACCAGGATTGTGTTTCTACTGTTGATTCCTTTTGGCTTTCCTGCTTTAGATTGGGACTATCCATGACTTGTATTAATCAAAATTCCATCACTCATTTCCAAGCATCGGTCGCTCATGTTGGCTAACTCCTGGTTATGAGTCACAATTATGAACGTTTGGCCAAAGTCTTTTCTCAGGTCAAACAGCAATTGGTGTAATTCCTGGGAGGATTGCGAATCCAGGTTGCCGGAAGGCTCATCGGCAAAAACAACACCGGGCCGGTTGATCAAAGCACGAGCTACTGCCACTCTTTGTTGTTCGCCCCCGGATAGCTGAGTCGGTTTGTGTTGTAGGCGTTCGCTCAGCCCTAGGTAGTCCAAGAGTTCTGCGGCACGACTCCTTGCCTGTTGCTCGGGCGTGTTCAAAATGAAAGCGGGGATACATACGTTTTCGAGGGCTGAAAACTCTGGAAGCAAATGATGGAATTGAAAGATGAAGCCAATATTGCGGTTGCGAAAAGCCGCCAGCTTTTTCTTGTTCAACTGCTCTATGTTCTCGTCAGCAATGATTAACTGGCCGCTATCGGGTCGATCCAAGGTTCCCAGGATGTGCAAAAGTGTACTTTTACCGGCACCCGACTTACCAATGATAGAGACGATCTCACCTTTCTTAATTTCAATATCCAGTCCCTTCAGAACATGCAGCTGTCCGAAAGATTTGTGAATGTTTTTCGCTCTTATCACGTATTCCTTGGTTGAGAAGTTTAGAAGTTGAGATGTTTGATGGGCAAATTTAAAAAAAGAAAACAAAAAAGAGCGAGGCAAAGCTCGCTCTTGTAAGAAATCACCCGACTGTTATTATGAAGGATTGAATTATACAAATTAACGTAAAAATTTTATCTACCAACGCATCTCTTTCACCGACTAACGTACACCAAATTTATAAACAAAATTAGAAATTAGGAAACATTTGTTAATATAATCTTAATTTTCTTTACAGATAGTTCTTTTTCTAATGTATTGCAATTCGGTTAAGACCCTGTCACGATGGGGCCTTTAGTAGTCAAAAATTCAAAGCTGCTTTGCAGGCTGTCAACGGGATCTCCTTCCGTAAAATCGAGCTCTACCATACAGTGCTGAATTTGGGCCTCGGCGGCAGCAGATAGGATGGCGTCGAAATCCAACGTGCCCTGTCCAATTGGCTTGAACACTTCCGGTGTTTCAATGGAGGTTTGAATGGCACTATAGGTCGGCGGAGTTCCCGCTTTCAGATCTTTGATGTGAAGGATGCGAATGCGGTCACCGTACTGCTCGATAGTGGAAACAGGGTCGGTTTGGGTAATGGCCACCCAAAAAGCATCTAATTCAAAAGAGACCAGATCCCGGTCAGTAAAGTCGATCAGCGTTTGTAAGGGCGTAGTACCTTCCATCGGTTCCAGTTCAAAGGCGTGATTGTGGTAGCAGAATTGTAATCCGGCAGCTTTGCATTTTTCGCCGTATATATTAAACTGTTCTGCGAGCACTTTGTAATGAGCGATATTGCCTCTTTCCTGCGGGAAGAGCATCGGAATGACCACATTGGGGATTTCGTGTTTTTGAGCCTGTTCGATGACAAAATCGAAAGAAGTTTGTTCGGGTATTGGCAATCCAAACATACTCAATACATCCCACTGGCCCGTGATGTAGGCAGGCCAAAAATGACTCGCAATTAAACGCAGCCCATTCATTTTGAGAAGGGGAGCAAGTTGATCCGCCTGCGAAAGATCGTGTAATTCGACTTCCCGATAGCCAATTTCAGCGATCTTTTCAATGGTACTGGCCGCCTGGGGGCCCAAATGCTCCCGTACCGTATAGAGTTGGGCACCTAGATTGTCTTTGTATTTCATCCCAAGGTATTTTTCTTAAATGTACTAAAATCCGGAAAAAGCCCGGCAGTTACTTTCGCTTTAACCTACCTTACAAAAAGGGGCGGTTTTTGCGATTCCTAGTTTTTAATCCGTACCTTAGAAATGGAGAAACATTTTACTATTTTGAAGGACCTGTCCATGAAAAGCCAACGACTTCTCACGGGATTTTTGCTGTTCGCCCTTTTGCATTCTTGCCAAACGGAGCAGAGACTGCCGGAAAGGATCAGCTTTAATTTTCACATCAAACCAATTCTTTCCGATAAGTGTTTTGCCTGCCATGGTCCCGATGAGGCCAAGAGAGAGGCAGGGCTCGCTCTACACGAAGAAACATTGGCCTTTAAGGCCTTGAAAGACAACGAAAATCGAGTGGCGATCAAACCCGGAAGCCTGCGTCACAGTGAGGCCTATCAGCGGATTATATCAGGCGATCCTCAGGTCGTTATGCCACCTCCCGAGTCCAAACTTACCTTGACGGAGTACGAGGTGAAGCTGATTGCCAAATGGATCAAGCAAGGAGCTGAATACGAGTCGCATTGGTCTTTTAATCAACCGCTCGAACCGAAACTTCCCGCCAAGGTTCCGCCGGCCTGGACCAAGAATGAAGTCGACCGTTTTGTTTGGAAAAAAGCCAATGATCAGGGGTTGAACATGTCGGCGCCGGCTGATAAAACTACCTTGATTAGACGATTGAGTTTTACTCTCCGTGGACTACCACCTTCTGAACAGGAAATTGATGTCTATCTGAAAGATGAATCGCCCGATGCAACTGTACGCTTGATTGACCGCTTTCTGGCATCCCCGGCCTACGGGGAGAGAATGGCTGCCGATTGGCTCGACATCGCCCGGTTTACGGATAGCGATGGCTATCTCGATGACAAACACCGCGATTTTACTCCCTGGAGAGATTGGGTGATCAAGGCCTTTAACCAAAACATGCCTTATGACGACTTTGTGACCTGGCAGTTAGCGGGCGACCTGTTGCCCAATGCCACCCAGGAGCAAAAATTGGCAACTGCCTTCAATCGGTTGCATAAAAAGAATTCGGAAGCGGGAATCGTTTTTGAAGAATACCGAGTGGAATACGTCGCCGACCGCACCCATACCTTTGGCAAGGCCTTGCTAGGTATGACTTTGGAGTGCGCCCGCTGTCACGATCATAAATACGACCCCATTAGTCAAAAAGACTACTACCAATTGTTTGGCTTCTTTAACAGCACCCACGAAATCGGTCATGCGGTCTATGGCCCCGGCCAGACTCCAGGACCTTCCCTGATGTTGACCGATGAAGAAAAGGCTCAACAATTGGCATTTGTCGATTCTTTGGTGCAAGTGAGTGAAGAAAGGGTAGGGGAGATTCGATCGGCTTTGCAAAGTGGGTTAAGTAAAAGTTGGCCCCCTCCTTTGGTTGCCCCGACCGCACTGCACACAACGATCAACGGATCCAAAGTCTTTTCCTGTGATTTCGATCAAGGCCTCCACCAACTGAAACTTAAGAAGCCGGCTTTTTTGCCGGGTGTCCGTGGAAATGCCTATGTCGTCAAAGAATACGACAATGGCGTTTTACCCAAAGGAGTAGGTTGGTTCGAACGCACCGATCCCTTCTCGATCGATTTGTGGTTGTATCCGGATCGTTCCTATGATCAGGCCGGCGTTTTTTACCATTGTGAGGATCGGAGACTGGGTTTCAAGGGCTATTCCTTACACCTGGATAGCAATCGTTTGCAGTTTATCATCGCTCACTCTTACCCGCAAAATGCATTACAGGTTACTGCGCTCCAACCATTGCCGGAGAAAGCATGGACCCACATCACCATTACATACGACGGCTCCAGCAAAGCCGATGGAATCCGACTTTTTATCAATGGCCGGGATACCCGAGTTCGGAAGGATTTCGATAACCTCTATCGAACGATCTTGTTCCAGGACAACATTCATACTTACGGTTTTGCAGGCTTCATGTTTGGTTTCAGAGATAAGATCATACCATTCACGGAAGGGCGAATCGACCAGCTGACCATTTATAACCGGGATCTATCGGCACTGGAAGTAGCCTATTTACACGACCGGACTGCCGTCAGTAGTCTTTTGCAAACTCCTTCTAACCCCGATTCTCGGGACTTGATTTCGGAATATCTGATAGAAGTGAAAGACCGCAGTCTCGCCCGTGCGAAAGAAGAATTGAGAACTTCTTGGCAACAAGCCAATGAATTGTACAGTGACCTGCCGGAAATTATGATTATGGGAGACCTGGCAAATCCTCGTCCGACCTACGTCTTGGCGCGAGGAAATTACGGAGACCGCGGCGAACAGGTATCGCCGGCAACGCCGGACCGGATCTTACCCTTTGGCGAGCAGCGACCTACCAACCGACTGGGATTGGCAGATTGGTTGTTTGATCCTGCACACCCTTTAACGGCAAGAGTCATTGTTAATCGCATCTGGCAGATGCACTTTGGCAATGGTTTGGTTCGGACCCCGGATGATTTTGGCAACCAAGGGGCCCTTCCTTCTCATCCCGAATTATTGGATTGGTTGGCACTTTGGTTCCAACAGGAAGCCAATTGGGATCTAAAGGCACTGCACCGGCTTCTTCTCAATACGGCGGTCTTTCAACAAAGCTCCGTCATATCTGCCATCCACCTGGAGAAAGACCCGGATAACAAATGGCTGACAAGAGGTCCGCGGTATCGCTTGCCAGCGGAAATGATCAGAGACAATGCTTTGGCTATCAGCGGACTTCTGGTAGACAAGATCGGAGGCCCCAGCACCTTTCCTTATCAGCCGGCTGGTTTGTGGGATGAAATTTCCAATAAGAAGTGGCGCTACAAGTACTTACAACAGCCGGGAGAAGGCCTTTACCGAAGGAGTTTATACGCGGTATGGAAAAGAACTGCTCCCCCTCCTTCCATGTTGATCTTTGATATCGCCGACCGAGATGTCTGTACGGTCAAACGTCGGACTACAAACACCCCGATGCAAGCGTTGGTGCTATTGAATGATCCGCAATATCAGGAAGCTGCAAGAGTATTGGCTGGTCAGGTCTTGAAATCCAGTGCTTCACTTGAGGAGCAGGTTGCGCATCTTTTTAATCGGGTATTGGGCAGAAATCCCGACCCCGAAGAAACGAAAGCTACCATCCGATTTTATGAATCGGAATGGGAACAATTCAAGGCGGCACCGGAGAAGGTGGCAGACTACTTGAAAAATGGTGAATTTATCAATGACGCAATGGCTGCAGATTCCTCGCAATTGGCAGCAATGGGAGTTGTAGCCAATAGCTTGATGAATACGGCCGAAGCTTATACAATGAAATAACTCTAGACTAATCATGGATCCAAAAATAACCGATCAGAAAAAACAAAGCCGCCGTCGCTTCCTGACGGGCACTGCCGCTGGATTAGGTGCCGTTGCCCTTTATCAGCTCCTGGGGCGATCCGGTGCCGCCAACGATCTGGATGGGGTAATTCCCAAAACGGGGCCCCATTTCGCCGCTAAGGCCAAGCGGGTCATTTATCTATTTCAAAGCGGAGGCCCCTCCCAATTGGAGCTTTTCGATTACAAGCCGGCATTGACTAAATGGCATGGCCAGGAGATTCCCGAATCGATTCGCAAGACGCAAAGAAATTCGGGTATGGTGGCTTCCCAGGCCAGTTTTCCGCTGGTCCAATCCATTTACAATTTTAAACAATACGGCCAGTCGGGAGCATGGGTCAGCGACCTATTGCCGTATACAGCAGACATTGTGGACGATATCTGTATCGTCAAGTCGGCTTATACGGAAGCGATCAACCACGAACCAGCGGTCATTTTTATGCAGACGGGTTCGCAGCAGACCGGCCGTCCATCCATCGGTTCCTGGCTTAGCTACGGCCTGGGTAGCATCAACGAGAATTTACCGGGCTTTGTCGTTTTGATTTCAAAAGGAGGAGGAGCCCAACCGCTCAATTCGGTGGCCTGGGGCAGTGGTTTCCTGCCATCGCATCATCAAGGTGTTCAGTTTAGATCGGGCAAAGAACCGGTCTTGTACCTCAATAATCCATACGGCATTCATCATCAAGATCGCCGCAGAGCCCTGGATTACATTCGCCAGATGAATAAACACCAGGAATCGATGTGGGGAGATCCGGAAATTGAATCTAAGATCAGCCAATACGAAATGGCTTACCGAATGCAGACCTCCGTTCCGGAAACCGTCGATGTCGCCGGCGAGCCTGATTACATCTATCGAATGTACGGCGAAGATGCCCGTATTCCCGGGACTTATGCCTACAATTGTTTGTTGGCTCGTCGACTTGCGGAAAGAGATGTTCGTTTCATCCAGTTGTATCATATGGGATGGGATCAACACGGTGGACTCCCCAGAGGCATAAAGCGACAAACGGAAGGGACGGATCAGGCTACCGCCGCCCTCGTTAAGGACTTAAAGCAACGAGGGCTCCTAAAGGATACCCTCGTCGTTTGGGGAGGAGAATTTGGACGCACCAATTTCTCACAGGGCCGACTTACCAAAGACAATTATGGCCGCGATCATCATCCGGGATGTTTCACCATGTGGATGGCCGGAGGTGGCATAAAGCCCGGCATTTCTTACGGCACAACGGATGAATTGGGCTATAATGCAG
>JANQRV010000027.1 GCA_028284395.1 Saprospiraceae bacterium | reverse complement strand
AAATCGTAAGGTACGGGAATCATCGGACTGCCATCCACGGGTTTGATCAGTTTGGTATTGCGCAGTTTGATCAAACTCCAATCTTCATTGCCAATCATGTACTGGAATACTGCCATGAGGTTTTCATCTTTGGCGGAAACGGTTTCCGGGGCGCTGTTCAGGCATTCGCACTCTTCCGCCGCCATTCTCGTGGCCATTTCTTTGGTACTCTCTATGATGAAGCCGTAACGACGCATTTGATCTTTGGGCTTGTTGCTGTTGATGTAATTAATGCGTACCAATTGGACCCGGTAACTCTTACCGGAAAGCTCGTTGTACATCTTGTAAGTGAGGTATTCCCGCATTACATTTTCTTTGGCCACTCCTTTTTCCGGTAAGCAATGGGTGACCAGCTTGACGGATTTGAAAGGTGTATACCCATTTTCCGACAGTTGGTCTTTGGAGAACTTCATTTTTATCGGAGGAAAAGAGCAAGCCTTACGTCTGAATTTTCCCCGTGGCCTGATCTCCACATCGGCGGTCACCGAAATACCATCTTTATCGAGAAAGGAAAAGGTGGCGGGTTGGTATTCTTCCGTTTTAATGTTGGCTTCCAATTGATCTATATCGGTACTTATGGTGACCTCAACAATTTCATCGTGACTTAACGCAGTGAAAATACTTGGTGGATGGGGATTGTTGGCGCTAACCGCTGAGATGAAGATAAAGGTGAGGACAAGAGACATCAGGTTTTTCATGATTGGGTTTTAGGTTCAGCAAATATGATGACAAAGTTATCCGGGTGGTGATCTTAGCGCTTGGATTTATCTTGCATTTCCTTGGATTTATTTTGCTAGTTTCTGTTGTTTCTGTGGCTTCTGTGGCTTCTGTGGCTTCTGTGGCTTCTGTGGCTTCTGTGGCTTCTGTGGTTGCTATGGTTTCTATTGCTTCTTGTGGTTGCTGTCGGTGGGAACGGTCTGACCGATGAATCTAAACCAATGTGCCGATGGGCGATGGGGGTCCAGGGGCGAACCATCAAAAATGATACTTATTGAATCAATGTATCCATCTCGTTACCCAGCTGATCAATGTAGAATCGGTGATGGGTTTTACGGATCTTCGTAATGGAACAATAGTCGGGCCTGAAGCTAACCAATCGATCTGCTTTCTCGATCCATCCGACCGCACAGTTAATTACCATGAAATGAGAAAAGATGACGGTGGACTGTTCGACGGTTTGCAAACCGTCGATGATGGCATTGCGCCACGCGTGTAGTGGAGGTTCCAGCTCGTTTACTGCGCTCGGCAGGATCGTCCTCAACCAATCGATTCGTTCAGTCAAAGGTATGCCGGGAGAGGGGATTTCGCCAAAGTAGGGGGCTATGGTTGACCGCCGACCCGTTCTCGTTTCGAAGGGGGCGGCAGTTTGCTTTGCTCTGAGAAGGGGACTAGTGATTAGTTGGAAGTCTTCTTTATTCAAAGCGCGCAATAAGCGATCTGCCAACAGCTTTGCCTGAATTTTGCCTTTTTCGCTCAGGCCGGGGTCCGGGTCCTCATGCCAGGCTTTTCCGGCTTCGGCGTGTCTGATCAGGTAGATGAAAATGGGCTCTTGCATTGGGGAGCCTAAAATTCGATGATATTGGTGTTGGAGTCTTCTTCCTTGCTGCGGCCGGAAGTCCATTCTCCATCGGGCTTGGGGGTTGGATCCGGCGCTGCTGTATCATTGGTTGGTTCGGATGACTCTTGTGCCGGCGGTGGCGGTGGAGTGACTTTGGGTTTTCGGGGGCGTTTGCGACTTTGCTCTTTAATGGTTTCCTTTTCCTCGGCAGTGAGTTTCCCATCGTAGATCTTTCCCCGAAAACAGGTGATTTTCGTGGTACTCCAGGGTTCGGCATACCTATGGTCCTCACCGTAAAGGATTTTCATCGGCAGCTCTTTGCTCTTGACTTCAAAATAACCCGCCCTTTTGATGACCTTTTCTTCGAAAGTCTTGTTTTTCAGGTTGAAAATGAAGTAAGCTACCGTTGTCAGCCCCAGTGCGATAATGAGTAATAGAAATTCGTTCATATTTCTTGCGGTGATGAATGATTTTCAAAAGTATTGAATCTAAAAACTCTTCGCAAGTACGGGCTTGCTTGAAGCCATTCTGCAGGCAATTTTGTAATTTTACCAAACATCAAAAACAAGATAAAATGAAATTTAATATTATTCCAACTTTGTGTGCTCTTGGCATCGTTGCTTTCCTATGTGGTTGTCAGGGTGAAAAAAGTACCGGACCACAAACAATAGCGGCAGCGGAATTGGTAGACGTACTACAGAAGCGCTTGATTGAAGCTACGGACGGGGAGCAAATTCTTCTCCCGGAAGGGACCTTTTCCTTTAAAAGAGCTTTGTCGATGAATGACGTACCCAACGTCACGTTAAAAGGAGCGGGAAAAGGGAAAACAATCTTGTCCTTTAAAGAGCAAATTGAAGGCGCAGAAGGACTGATTATAAAAAATGCAAAAAATCTCACTTTAGAGGGGTTTACCGTAGCCGACTCAAAGGGAGATGCCATAAAAATACAAGCTTGTGAAGACGTGATTATGCGGGATCTGGAAGCAACCTGGACCGGCGGAGCGCTGTCGAGCAATGGTGCCTATGGCCTGTATCCCGTATCGAGCACCAATGTTTTGATGGAGCATTGCGAAGCTTCGTACGCTATGGATGCCGGTATCTACGTAGGGCAATCCAACAACGTGATTGTGCGCAACAATTACGCCCACCACAATGTAGCCGGTATTGAAATAGAGAATACGAGAAACGGGGAAGTATACGATAATGTTGCCAAAAACAATACGGCTGGTATGTTGATTTTCGATATGCCGGACCTACCGCAAGCCAATGGCCATAAGATCCGTTTTTACAACAACTTAATGGAAGATAACAATGGTAAGAACTTTTCCGCACCTGGCATGGTGGTCAGTACCCTGCCGCCCGGTACCGGGATGCTCATGATGGCGCATACCGACATCGAGGTACACGACAATATCATTCGCGGGCACCAAACTCAAGGCATTGCCCTGACAAGCTGGTTGTTCACGGGCCAACCCTTCAAATCCGAAGAATATGATCCCTACAACACGAACATCCATGTTTATAACAATAAAATCGAAGGGACGAAGGGACCGGTTGATATGACCAGTGATTACGGCAAATTACTCTCCGGGCTGATGAAGGGGCAAGCAATCGACATCGTTATTGACGGAGTGTTCAAACCATCAACCCTGGATGCAGAAGGCAACCCAAGTGGAATCTGTATTCGCAACAATGGCGACGTTACCTTCCTGAACCTCAATGCAGGTAAGGGAATGACACCGGCAGAGATGATGAAAAACCTCGATCAAGATATTTCCAAATTTGACTGCGAACTTCCGGGTTTCGATTTGGGAGACTATGATAAGTGGTTGGCCACCAATCAATAAAGTAAAAAAAACAAGGTTGTACAGTATGGTTTTAAAGTATAGATACATTGCTTTTGGATGGGTGATTACAATGCTTTTTGGTTGTTCCGTCGATCAGTCGGTGCGAGTGGGAGAGGAGCCTTTCGAACAGCTTTCGGAATATCGTTTTTTCACAGGGGATCTAGCGGATCTGATACCGAATGAAACCGTTCTTCCCTACGATTTGAATTCCCCGTTGTTTTCCGATTATGCACATAAAGCCCGATTCGTGTGGATGCCGGCAGGAACCAGTGCTGTGTACCATGAGGAAGAGGTACTGGACTTTCCGGAAGGAGCTGTTCTTATCAAAAACTTTTACTACAACCACGATGACCGACAAATCGAAGAAGGGCGCAGCATCATCGAGACCAGACTCCTGGTAAAAACCAACGCTAAGTGGGAAGCCCACAGCTACATCTGGAATGATGAACAAACCGATGCCTATCTGGAAGTCATTGGAGACATCAAAGATGTGGAATGGATCGATCAAGCCGGAGAGAAAATGAAGGTGAATTACATCATTCCGAATAAGAATCAATGCAAAGGATGTCATTACAACAAGGGCATTCAGGAGCCGATCGGCCCCAAGGTCCGAAATCTAAATAAATCATTTGCCTATGCGGATGGGGAGATGAATCAATTGGATAAATGGTCGGAGGTAGGATACCTGACGGGCTATGAACCGGATGCACAACATCCCCGGGTTGCGATTTGGTCTGAACCAAGCAGCGGATCTTTACACGAAAGAGCCATGGCTTACCTCGAAATCAATTGCGGACATTGCCACAACCCGAATGGGCCGGCCAATACTACCGGTTTAAGCCTGGTCCACAATGCTTCGATCGACCAAACCATTGGTGTTTTTAAACCTTCCGTTGCCGCGGGGAGAGGTACGGGCGGCCATCAATTCAATATCGTTCCGGGAAATCCGGGCGAATCGATTTTGTCTTATCGCATGAAATCAACTGATCCGGGTGTGATGATGCCAGAATTAGGTAGGCGACTCATACACGAAGAGGGCCTCGCTCTCATCGAAGAATGGATTAAGGAAATGGAAAAGGGTGTGGAGCATTGATTGCTCTACACCCTTTTCACTCTTGTCGTTTAAAATGCCGGTCTGCTAACTGGCAGAAACGGAAATCGAAAGCCCGACGTTGTCATTGATGGCTTTGTCTTTCAAATCGTCGAAAAATCTGGTAGAACCATATTTTACGTTAAAGTCTGCACGATCGATGGTAAAATCGGGCGTTGAAACCGTCACACCATTTTCGCCCATTTCGACCTTTGCTTTGAAGCTGATTTGCTTTGTGACATCTTTCAAAGTAAGGTTGCCGTAAACGAGGTGGGTAGCGTCCGGATCATTTTCCAGACCAGTCACTTTGGTCAATTCGAAGGTACTGGTTGGGAAAGCCGCAACATCAAAGAAATCCGGAGATTTCAAGTGTCCCTCCAGCTTGGGTTTCTTGTCATCCGGCAGGTCAGTGTTGGCCAGGGATGCCATGTCAATCACCAGTTTTCCGGCAGTTATGTTACCGTCCTCTACGGTAATGGTTCCTTCGGAAAAATTTAAAGTTCCGACATGCTCACCGCCTACTTTACTACCCGTCCAGTTGACAACGGAAGCATCGGTTTTGACCGCATATTCGGTACCGGTCGTTACTTCTTCCACTGGAGCAGCTTCGGTGGTTTCCGCCTTTTCGCCGGCGGGAGCGTTGCTACATGAGTAAAACAGGGTAGCAGAAAACAAGGTTAAAACTGAAATTTTTAAAATCTTCATTTCATCAATTTAAGAAAGGTGTTTACAAATATCTTTCTTCAATCCTTCATTTTGTCGAGGATGCGATTTAATTCAGAAGCTTCCTCAACGGTGATTTGTTGTTCGAAAAAATTTTTAACAGCATCCCGGACCTTGGGGAAAAGATCATCTAACAATTCCATCCCCAACTGGCTGATTGAAATATCCACTTTACGGCGATTATCAGCACAAATGGCCCTGACTACAAATCCTTTTTTAACCAAGCGGTCGATCAACCTGGTCACATCCGGATTTTTGAAGATCATCCGTTCCTTAATGTCGTTTGCCGAAAGTGGAACGGGATGGCTGCCATTGAGAATTTTTAGAATGTTGAATTGAGCATGGGTGAGATCGTGTGGCCTTAGAACACCTTTGACTTGTAGTTCGATCCAGTTAGCAGTATGCAGAAAATTAAAATAAGCTGTTGCGTGGATCTTCTGATTTAACGTAGGCCTTCCCTCTTTCAAATTTGAATTTGTTTGTAACAATTATCGTTTATAACAACTGAGTTATTGTATGGTTTAAATTTTTTTTTTTGGGGCAGAGCTCTATAATTCGTCCTCGATGTGGGCCCTAATGATTTCTTCAATATTTTCATCTGCCTCGAAACCCAGGCCCAATGCCCTTTGGGCGAAGTAGTCCGGCATCCATCCGGAAACGATTTTCTGGATGTGTGGATCTGGTATCCATTGGATTTTGTCGGCGGTTTCCTTACCGGCTACTTTTTCCAACGTATGCGCCATTTCACCAATGCTGGCAGAAATCCCCGGCAACGTAAATCGTTTCAGCACTCCCAACGATGCGGACGGCAATTCCATTGTTTTGATGAAGGCATTAATGACTCTTCGGGGAGATAAAAAGAACATTTTGCTGTCGGCACTTACCGGACAGATAGCGGTTTTCCCGGCCAACGGATCCCGTAAGATTGAACTGGCGAAGGTAGAAGCGGCCTTATTCGGTTTTCCCGGGCGGACTACGATCGTGGGCAGCCGAATGGCTCGACCATTAATGAACCCCTTTCGGTCGTAGTCATTGACCAGCAATTCGCACATGGCTTTTTGCGTACCGTAGGAGGTGGTTGGTGTCAGCATCAATTCATCATTCCCCACCTCGGGCAGGTCACCACCGTACACTGCAACCGAACTGGCAAACACCAGTCCCGGTGTGGTACCTAGGCGGCGAGCTGCCTCGAGTATGTTTCGGGTACCGTCAAAGTTGACGCTCATGCCGAGGTCGAAGTTTTCCTCGGCATCGGCACTGACGATTGCCGCCAGATGAAAAATGGCCTGAGTACCGGGTACGATCAGTTCCTGAACCGCTCGAAAATCGGTAATGTCGACTTGCCGGAACTGCAAACGGTGGTCGGCCGGAAGACCGGTGGCCGGAGTAATATCGGCCAGGGTGATTCGATTGATGGGCCTCGGTTCGAAACCTCCGATCGATAAATGACCTCGCTCCAGAAGTTTTGCCGCTAATTTTTTACCCAGAAAACCTGCACCACCAGTAATTATTACATCCATTTTGCTATTTTTTTGTTTTAATGGCGTTTAGAATTAAGAATTGAAGTTGTTGAAATTTAACCACAATCCAAGGAATCCCGTTAGAGAAACTGAAATTGTGGATTTCTTTTTGTTAATTGTCGCTCTCTAAAATGGAACCATATGATTTCTGAACATGATGTCACACTACGCTTAAATACCATCCAGGAGGCCATAGAAGCCATTAGGGCTGGGGAAGTAATCATCATTGTAGATGATGAAGATCGCGAAAATGAGGGAGATTTTGTTTGCGCTGCTGAAAAAGTGACCCCTGAGATCATCAATTTTATGGCTACGCACGGACGTGGCTTGATTTGTACTCCCATTACTCAAGATCGTGCGCGGGCATTGGAATTGCACCGTATGGTACCTCAAAATACGGATCTCCATGGAACTGCGTTTACCGTTTCCGTCGATTATCGGCTAAAAGGCTGTACAACCGGCATTTCCGCCTACGATCGGGCGACGGGGATCAAGGCGTTGATCGACCCGGAATCAAAGCCGGAAGATTACGCTCGTCCCGGGCATATCTTTCCCCTGATTTCAAAGGCCGGAGGTGTTTTGCGAAGAACGGGACACACGGAAGCCACCACAGATCTTGCACAAATGGCTGGTTTTGCCCCGGCCGGGGTTCTGGTGGAGATCTTGAACGCGGATGGGTCGATGGCTCGACTGCCGCAACTGGTAGAGATCGCCGAACGCTTCAATTTAAAGATCATCACAATCAAGGACCTCGTTGCTTTCCGCATGGAGCAGGAGCGGTTGATCGAAAAAGTAACTGAAGTTACCCTCGATACGGAATATGGTCCCTTTCGATTAATGGCATTTCGGGAACTCAACACGCGTCAGACACACCTGCTTGTTGTTAAGGGTGAATGGGAGGAAGATGAACCGGTGTTGACCCGGGTTCATGCCGGTTCCAATACCGGGGAACTCTTTGCCTTTTTGATCAAGGGTATGGGCAAGCAATTGCACCGTACGATGGAGATGATCGCTGAAGAAGGCAAGGGCGTTTTGCTCTTATTGAGGTATCCGGAAGCCGAGGACGATATCATCCAAACGATCGACACTTTGAAACAACAGCAAGAGAAAGGAGAAAACT
>JANQRV010000332.1 GCA_028284395.1 Saprospiraceae bacterium | reverse complement strand
TGTCGTCGTTCATGGCTAAGCAGGCCGAACATCCGGGCTCTCTGAGGGTAAAACCGGCAGCGTGCAGCACCTCCAGCAGACCCTCTTCCTTGATTTTTTGCTCCACGACATGCGAACCAGGAACCAACCAGGCTGTGATATGATCTGCTTTTTGTTTGCCTTTAACAATGGAAGCAAAGGCTCTGAAATCCTCAATTCTGCCATTGGTGCAGCTCCCTAGAAACACAAAATCCACTTTTTTGCCGATCATGGCGTCGCCTTCCGAAAACTGCATGTAACCGAGAGACTTCTGAAAAGATTGTTTGCTACCGCCAGCGGCAGATGCCTGCGGAATGTTATTAGAGATCCCCATTCCCATTCCAGGATTGGTTCCGTAAGTGATCATTGGTTCGATGGTCGATCCATCGAAGTGAAATTCTTTATCGAAGGTCGCTCCTTCATCCGTTTTCAATGTTTCCCAATAGGTCATCGCTTTTTCCCAATCCGCTCCCTTAGGTGTAAAAGCGCGGCCTTTGATATAATCGAAGGCCTTTTGGTCGGGAGCGATCATGCCACCGCGGGCCCCCATTTCGATACTCAAATTACAGACCGTCATCCGGCCCTCCATCGACATATTGCGGAACACCTCACCTGCGTATTCAACAAAATGTCCGGTGGCTCCGGAGGTAGTTAACTGTGAGATAATGAAAAGCGCCACGTCTTTTGGCGTTACTCCCTGCCCCAGCTGCCCATCAATGGTGATGCGCATCTTTTTGGGCTTGGGTTGCATGATACATTGAGTGGAAAGTACCATTTCGACTTCTGACGTTCCGATTCCGAATGCAATGGCCCCGAATGCGCCGTGTGTTGAAGTATGAGAGTCTCCGCAAACAATGGTTGCTCCAGGCAGCGTAATGCCGTTTTCCGGGCCTATGACGTGGACGATGCCATTGCGTTCGTGACCAAGCCCCCAATGGGCAATGTTCCATTCCCGCGCATTTTCTTCCAGTGTTCTGAGTTGGTTGGCCGAGAGTTCGTCTTCAACGGGCAGGTGTTGGTTGATGGTAGGAGTATTGTGATCTGCAGTAGCGAAGGTGCGTTCCGGGTAAAGCACTTGATTGTTTCGTTGTTTCAAACCGAGAAAGGCGACCGGACTGGTGACCTCGTGAATCAAGTGGCGATCGATGAAAAGGACATCCGGTCCATTTTCGATTTTGCGAACTACGTGGGAGTCCCACACTTTGTCAAATAAGGTATTGCTCATGGAACTAATGTATTCGTTTGGCAATGTTTAAAATGTATAATCTGCTAGAAGCTATTCCATTTAATTTGTCCGATTAAACTTGAATTGCTTTTAAAGGACGCAAATTTAAATGATATGCGAGAAACCTGTCAACTAAATAGACAAAAAAGACACCTTTAATAATGAGCCTTTTTTTGCGCTTTTTACGACTCCTTAGACAGGTTTGATCACGCTGACTGGGATTAACCGCATTTGATTGTATCTTAGCCTCATGTATATCTTTAATAATCTGTTTCTGGGAGTTGGGACTGCCCTTCTCGGATTGGCTCTTCCCGGTCTGATCAATATGACATCCGTTAGCATGTCTCTCAGTCGGGGATTACGTGGTGGTCTATATTACAGTTTGGGGGGCGCGACGACTATTTTTTTTCAGGCTTTAATTGGAGTGGCTTTTGCCGGCTACCTGTCCAAACATTTAGAGGTCTTTACCTCCCTTCGAAAAATTGCTATCCTGATATTTCTGATTTTGAGCATCGTGTTTTTCTACCAAGCTTTGTATCCTAAGGTAAAAGAAGGAAGCAAGCGGACCGGTACTTCTTATCTGGTAGGCATGGCCATTGCCGCCTTAAACATTTTGAATGTTCCGTTCTACTTTACCTCCGGTACTTTTTTACAGACCACTGGCTGGGTTAAGCTGACAATGCCTTTTGGCTCCTTTTTTGTTGTTGGTGTCGCCGTCGGGGCCTTTCTCGGACTGTCGGCATACGCTTATTTTGCGCAGTACATTGATCGCCGGGCACAGTATTTTGTGCGCAACCTCAATTACTTTTTAAGTGGTCTTTTTCTGGTTCTGGCGATTGTACAGGTCATTCAAGTGTATCAATAAAAGGCTCCAAAATGCCACAGTATTCCCGATGGATCGTGTAGGAAACATTCCTTACCCCAATCGTATTCTTTGATGGGAGTGAGTTTTACCCGCCGGTATTTTAGTGGTAAGCCAAGTTGCTGTAATGATTCCCAATATCGGTCTACATCGGCTACTTCCAGGAAGATCATCGAATTATTCACCCAGTCTTTCACGTAGTAATCCTGGAGATAAAAACCGAGATCCGAGTTTACCCGAAAATAGGACATCTTGTCGGAGATTACCGATTCCTGAAATCCCAGGTCTCCATAAAATGCTCTGGATTCTTCAAAATCTTTTGCACCGATAAATGTGCGAATGGATTTAGCAATGTGTTTCATGAAATATTGGTTTTTAATCGGCGTCCATTAAAACTTATCTTTGTTATACAAAACAAAGTTATGAAAAACGCTTTTTTTACGGTGGCCTTTTGGATTTTGGGGTGGAGCATCTATGCACAACCGGAATTGCAATTGAATGGCAACTTTGAATTGGAGCTGTCCAAAGGAGGCGAAGATTCTCATTTTTATTACAATGGCATCCACGCCCGAAAAACCGATTGGCGTTTATCGCCCGTAGAAGCCAACCTGTTGGCCAGCGTGAAATTTAGCGAACAATGGTCGATTAATACGCGCCTCATTTTGCAGCGCTATAGCGGAAATGCTTTCGATCAGTTTCGTCTTGGACAATTGAATGTAAAATGGAGCTCTGCGGAAGGCCCCCTGGAAATTACCGCGGGAAGGTTCATCAGTCCCTTCGGGCGTTTCAACAGCAATCAATTCCCAATGGACCGGACCTTCATTGATCTTCCACTCGCTTACGGCTACTACACCGATTTGTCGGACCGGTTAGGTTTTATGAACAACAGCGCCTGGGGCACCTTAAGGATCGACAATGTTCCAGATTGGGGCAACGCATTACACTATTGGGGAGGTTATGTCGACGGCCTTCAATTCGCCTGGGATATGGAGGAGGGCAAAACGCGACTGGAACTAGCCCTGGTAAATGGAGCGGCTCTGACTCCGAAACTGAATACCGATCCCCTCCACTGGGGCATTGTCGGGCGGCTGGCTTTGAAACCAAAATATTTTTGGGAACAAGGCTTTTCCTTTAACCACGGTACTTTTATGCGACCTCACCGGTTGAATGCAGATATTGGTGATTTGAGTACGTTCCGACAGACCATGGTGGGAACCGATTTTAAATTTGGGTTTGGATACTTTGAGTTATCCGGCGAACTGTTTTATGCTGTTTTTAAGGCACCGGTGGTTCAGCGGGATGGCGACGTCTCCTTCCGCGTACTTGGCGAAGAAAGTGCCAGCAGTTTTGCCGGTTATCTGGATTTTCGCTTTGAACCCCCGTTCTTACCTGGCAGTTACCTTGCTTACCGGATAGATACGTTGAGATTCAGTGAAATAGACAATCAACCATGGGATGACCATGTTTTGCGGCACTCCTTCGTCATTGGGTACAAAATAACACCTTATCTTCTCTTGCGAACAAACTATTCCTGGCAGTACGTAGACAGTAAGGATTGGGAACAGTATGCTTTCCGATCTGGTTTGACGGCGTTTTTTTAGTTTTGAATAACAAATGTGCTTGCCATCATGTCGTGTAAAGCTTGCTTTTTCTCCGTAAAGCCGGCCATGATGTATCCAATCATCAGAATGAGACCGGAAATCATCTTGCCGAAATGACGTCCGGTAGCACGTCCGAAACTGATGCGCTCTCCGTTGTAATCGGTCACCTTGATCTTTACTGCCATCTTGCCAAGGGTTCCCTGATAACGGGATGATTCCATTAAAGCGAAATAAAGCCAATTGATGATTATGGAAAGTGCAATGAAACCAAGATAAGCACTAAGCAGGGTTTCCGGGTCAGCCATTGCTAGGGCTTCTTCATCAAAACCATCCGTGCTGAAGAATAGACCTGCAACACCCGTAAACATCAACAGGTAGAAGAAAATATTTAGTACAATACCATCAATTAGGGCCGCCGCAAAACGAACCCAAAAATTGGCATAATCCCCCTGGTTTTGCTTAGCATCCCAAATGCCTTCTTCCAGTGGCTGATTCATGTTGGAGGTTTCCATCTTTAGTTTTTTAGTTATGAAATTGAAATTGTGTGATTGCATCCTTCTATGACGAAGTCATCTTGTTGTAAATATAAGGATCTAAACCTAAACAAAAGCTTCGCTCTTGAAGGGAATATCGAATTATTTTAAAGTTTCAGAAATTTCTGAAACTTTAAAATATCTTTTTGCGTTTCACTTTTAAACATACCTTATGAAAACAGCAAAAGCAATCATTTATGACGATACTTGCCCAATGTGTAAATGGTATACCGGGGCATTTGTGCAGGCAGGCCTAATTGAGGACGGCAATAGGGTTTCTTTCTCAGAGCTGCAATCGGAAGCATTGGTCGACGCATTGGACCTTGAACGAAGTCGCGATGAGATCCCGTTAATAGACCTGAATGGGCAACCCACCCTTTACGGTGTCGATGGCCTGGTTTACCTGTTGGGTAAAAGGGCACCGGTTATACCTCGAATGATGAAGATTGCCCCCATCGACTGGTTTTTTCGGAAGTTGTACAAATTGGTTTCGTACAACCGCAGGGTAATGGCTCCCAGCGCACCCCAAAAGATCAAATACGACTGCGCACCTCACTTCAATTTGAAGTACCGATTGCTGTATTTGGTGACGGGAGGCGTAGTGGGTACCCTTCTTCTGAAGGGCCTATTCGGAAGTTTGGCCATCTGGGGGCTAGTCGGTATGGGGTTTTTGCCCGCTTTCCTTTTTACCCGGGAACGGGCAATCGAGTGGATGGGGCAGTGGAGTACTATTTTATTGATCGGAGGCCTGTTGACCTTGCCGGGGCGATGGTTGCCCGACTTAGTTGTTCTCTTTGGCGGATTGGTGGTTGGAGTTATGATATGGCAGTTGATTCGTAGAGGGAGACTTTTTTGTATGAGTCTATAGGGTTACGGCCATTCTACACCGGACCGACTGGTTCCGCCTTAATACTGAGATCAGGGGGAGCAATTAGTGGAAGTTTAAAGAGTAGCGGAACTATACCGAAAAGCTTTCGCCGCATCCGCAGGTTCGAGAGGCATTGGGGTTATTGAAGTGAAATCCCTTGCCGTTAAGCCCGCTGGTGAATTCCAGGGTGCTGTTACAGAGGTAAAGGAAGCTTCGCAGATCGGTAACCACTTTCACTTCATTATCCTCAAATACTTGGTCGTCGGGCTTTGATTGGTTGTCGAAATCAATATTATAGGAAAGGCCCGAACAGCCTCCACTGGTGACACTGACACGTAGGAAATAGTCTGCTCCCATGCCTTCTTTGGATCGGATCTCGTTGATTCTATCTTTAGCACTATTGGCGACGAAAACCATAACTTTTCTTTTTTAAATCAAAACACTATTCACACCTAACAAGGTTCAAATTTACTGAATTATTTTATTACAGACAGGAAGGTTACAACAATCCTTCCTTAAACATTTCCCAAACAGGGCTCTGTTGGCGCAATTTTTCGACACCGGCCGAAATGGCTGCAATGGCTTCTTCAATTTCGGAATCGGTCGTAAATCTGCCCAGGCTAAGTCGTACGGTAGCTTTTGCATCTATTTCAGGCAGCCCCATGGCCAGTAATACGTGCGATGGCTCCAGGGAAGCTGAGGAACAGGCAGAACCCGTTGAGGCCGCTATTTTTTGATTAAATGTATTCATGAGCGCTTCGGCGTCAATGTGGTGAAAGGTAATATTGGAAACGTGACTCATCCTATGAGTTGCCTTGCCGTTGATCGAAATGGCTTCCAACTGATTTTGGAAAGCATCTTCTAGTTGGTCTCTAAGTCTGGCAAGACGCCGAGCTTCTGTTTCTAATTGATTAACTGCAATGTCTATTGCCTGGGCGAAACCCACAATTCCGGGCACATTCAAGGTGCCGGATCTTCGGTCATTTTCGTGACCACCACCGTGAATCTGGGCGGCTAGTTTAATCCTGGGATTCCGATTGGCAACATACAACGCTCCCACACCTTTCGGGCCGTATAATTTATGAGCGGTGAACGCCATTAGATGAATCCCGTTTTCTTTGGGCTTCACATCGATTTTGCCGACGGCTTGGGTGGCATCAGACAAAAAGATAAGGTTGTTGTCGTTACAAATTTTTCCAATTTCAGCAATGGGCTGAAGGACACCAGTTTCATTATTTGCCCACATGACCGACACTAAGATCGTATCGGGTCGGATGGCTTGCCGGAGTTCTTCCAGGTCGAGGACGCCATTTTCATCGACGTCGAGATAAGTAACCGTGCCCCCTTTTTTCTCAACGTATTGGCATACATCCAGGACTGCGTTGTGTTCCGTCTTGACGGTGATGATGTGTTGGCCCTTACGACGATAATTCTCAAAAACCCCTTTGATAGCCAGGTTGAGAGATTCGGTTGCACCGGAAGTGAACACCAATTCTTCAGGGTTTACTCCCAAATGACGGGCGATGAGGTTTCTTGATTGTTTGACCGCCTCGTCCGCCTCCCATCCGAATGGATGATTTCGACTGGCAGCATTGCCGGGCATTTCGGTGAAATAGGGCAACATGGCTTCCAGAACCATAGGGTCGGTTGGTGTGGTAGCATTGTAATCAAGGTATATTCTTTTGTTCTTCATTGACCTATACTGAGTTGACCTGCAAGTTATTAAACACTGGTGTCATTTGTTTTGTGCTATAGTAAGCTATGGACGCTATAGTTGCTATGGATGCTATAGACGCTACAGTTGCAATAGAAGCAATAGAAGCTATAGACCCTAGCCCCTGGTCTTAGCACCTTAAATATAATGGAAACCATGATGTATCGTTAAAAGTTTGATTTGGATCAGGTTTGGGTTAATTTGCCCGCCTGCTCTAAAAACTCAAACGAATGCCGATGTCTTCCATTCAGGATAAGAATCTGGAATATTTTTATGCGCTGCAAGAAAAAATGAGGCGACAAGCCCGGATGCGTGATGAATTGCCGAATCCTGTACGTTACGTGGCGGGAGTAGACGTTGCCTACCGGGATGCCGATAATACGATGATCGGGGCCATTGTAGTGCTGGAAGCGCAGTCATTAGAAGTGGTTACTCAAGCGCATCACCAAATGGACATTACTTTTCCCTATGTGCCGGGGTTGTTCTCGTTTCGGGAGATCCCGGCGATAAAGGCTGCCTACCAGCAATTGGAAACCAAACCCGATCTTATTGTTTGTGATGCACAGGGCATAGCTCATCCGCGAGGCGTCGGAATGGCGACTCACTTGGGAATAGAATTGGACATCTCTACGATTGGATGTGCTAAAAAGCGACTGGTTGGCGAGTTCGAATTGGAAAAACTAGGTACGGAGAAAGGTGCATTCCAACCGTTGATCATGGAGCAGAGAGAAGTTGGGGTAGCACTGCGTACCAGAAAAGACGTGAAGCCCATGTATGTAAGTGTGGGGCACAAGATCCGCTTGGAAACGGCCATCAGTTGGGTCCTTCGATTGTGCTCAGACTATCGTTTGCCGGAGACAACGCGGCAGGCCGATCAATTGGTCAATCGACTGTTGCGAGAAATTTGAATGGATAAGGAAGCTTTGAATTGCTTAACTTTACAGGAACAATACAATAGTATATGATACCCGAGTTGCCTGCGGACTTTTATAGTGATTTTGATTCGGTCACCAAGGAAGAATGGTTGCAAAAGATGACGGCTGATTTGAAAGGAAAATCTCTGACCGAATTGGATTGGGCTGTGGAAGAGGGTCTGGTTGTCGGGCCGGCTTACACCAGGCAAGATATCGATCGGCCCTTGGGCGTGATTCAGGCCGGAAGAGTCTCCAATGACTGGTTGATTGGCGAAGCGATCGCCATTGAGCGTGATTTCGGGCGAGCCAATGACGAAATTTTGAACGGTTTGAAAGGAGGTGTTCAAGCCCCTATTTTGGAAATGAAAGACCTGCCTACTGCCGATCAATTTGCAAAAGCTCTACAGGACGTTCGGCCCGACTATATACACACTGGATTTCAAATTGCAGAAGACCCTGAGGCTCAGCTGGCAGAAATGTTTATTCAATTGGTCGAACAGCAAAAGGTTGCCCGAACAGGGTTGAGAGGTGCCATTAATTATGCCCCCGGGAAAACGAGTGTTGATAGATTAAGAAAAATCATCGCGGCTTGCCGGCAATCCAGCATGAACTTCCAACTCATCGAGGTCAAAGCAGAAAAAGATGACCCGGAAGATTATACGGGAGGGTTAGCCCAATTGATCGATTGCGCCAATCGATACCTACAAGATATGAAGAAGGCCGGCATTGCAATTGAAAGTACAGCCAATAGTCTCTATTTTTCCGTGTCGATCGGTTTGCGCTTTTTCGCCGATCTGGCCAAATTGCGGGCGCTTCGCATTCTTTGGGCCAATGTTCTCGATGCCTATGGCTTAACCTTGCCAACTACCATCCACGCACATATAAGGAATGATGGAGAGAACGTGAATACGAATATGATTCAATCGGCGATTCAAGGGCTCTGCGGAGTTGTTGGCGGCGCCAACCTGCTCTGCATTCGGCACAACACAATTGGTGATCAGGATAGTGCTTTCTATCGCCGAATGGGTCGTAATGTCCAACATTTACTGAAAATGGAATCCTTTATGGACCGGGTCATCGATCCGGGAGCAGGGAGTTATTACATCGAAAGCCTTACCAATGCTTTTGCCAAAAAGGCCTGGGAGAAATTTCAATCGGGGATTTCCAGCCCGGCCCGTCAGTAAGTAGACGAATTGCTTAGAAGGTATGGGCGTTAAAGTATCCACCTGTTCGCGTATTATTTTTGAAAGCGTTTAATAGTATTTTTGAATCAAACGAAAAACTTCGGTGGCAATCTGCTGATGTCGCTGGAGTATTTCTCCCTCTGGCGTACTCGGAATTTCGATCAGCAGCAATTGTTTTTTGAAACTTGAAAATCGGTTTGCCAATTCTTTGCGATAATGATTGGAGTCGTTTTGAGTGATTAATAACACAATATTGACCTGTGGTTGACGGTCAAGAATGTGCTGAAGAAAAGCTGCTGGAAAACTTTCTGTGCTTTCCAATACCAACCATTCGATCTCATGTGCTAAAATGAAAGGCAACCTTTCGGTTGTCAGGGGCAGAGGTTCACCTCTGATGCCGGCGTTAACGACCTTGATGGGAAAATTGACCTTCTTGCACCTTTGTTTAAATAAGCTCACAAAGCCCTCGGTGGGCTTGATTTGGTTGGCGATGGTCAGGTCGTTGCCGATGAAGACCATCGTATCTGGAATGATGGTCTCATCTAGACTTTGTTGTTCGGGCGTTTCCTCCTTTTGGCATCGCAAAGCGACCACAGAAAGAAGGAGCAATAGCCATCCATATTTTAGACTGGAAATGTGAAGCTTCATACGATAAGGAAGTCATATTTTTAAAAGTGACTTTCGCCGAAAAGAAAAAGTACCTATTTTTGTGGCCATAACAGGTTTCACCTTTTGCCGTGTCTCCAATATAAGTATTTCTACTCCTTTACGGGATAAATGCAATCCCCCATCAGAGGTGACCGAGCTATTTAAAACATTTGACTAAAGAACCATGAACAAACCAAAGCCACTGATCGCTATAGTAGAAGATAATCCGGCAGACGTCAAACTGGCAAAAATTTGTACCCAACATTTACTGGACGAACTTGAAATCATCTTCTTTCGGCAAGGAGATGAGCTAATGCAGTACCTGACCAATGGTCACTGTGATAAAGATCGATTCCGCTTGATCCTCATGGATTTGAATATGCCGGGAATGGATGGTATCGAAGTTATGCAAATGGTTCGTAAGACATCGGGCCTCGAACAGGTCAATACAGTCATTTTTTCTAGTTCGGAAAACCAGAAAGAGATATACCGCGCTTACGAAAGCGGTGCGAATGCTTACGTTGTCAAACCGATTGATTTTGTTGATTACGAATTCCGATTGATGAAAATGCTTTCATTCTGGTGCGGTGTACCGGCGCAAGAACCGCAACCGAGTATTGCTACGAACCCAGAAAATCGAGATTCCTTTTCAAACCTTTGAATTTTGTTCGCTTAACCGCTGATTTCTTAAAAACTTTTCGAAACACTTCTTCGGTGATTTCCCGCCACTCCCGGGCTGTCATTTTCAGTAGTTCGGGATGGGGTTCGAATGCCTCTTCTTGATGGGGTGTGGAAAAGCGATTCCAGGGGCAAACTTCCTGACAAATATCGCAACCAAATGCCCAATTCTCAAATTGTCCTTTAAATGACTCGGGAATGGCTTCGCGCAATTCTATGGTTAGATAAGAGATGCACTTGCTGCCGTCCAGGACATAGCCCTGAGGAGAGATCGCTTCTGTCGGACAGGCATCGATGCACCTGGTACAGGTACCGCAGTAATCTTTGATCGGTTGATCATAGCTGAGTTCCAGGTCGAGAATGAGTTCGGCAAGAAAAAAATAGGAACCGCGTTTTGGATGGATTAGGAGCGTATTCTTGCCCATCCACCCAACACCACTCCTTCGGGCCCAATCGCGCTCCAGGACCGGTGCGGAATCAACAAAGCATCGGCCGTTGACTTCCCCGATCTCATTCCGAATAAATGCCAGTAATTCGCGCAGTTTTTGCTTGATCACATAGTGATAATCCTGTCCGTAGGCATATTTTGATATCTTGGGAGCGGTAGGATCTTCCGGTGATTTTTCGGTGTAATAATTGTAGGTAAGGCTGACCACCGACTTCGCCCCTTCCACTAGTTTCGTTGGATCCGTTCGTTTGTCGAAATGGTTCTCCATGTATCCCATCTTCCCCTGATAGCCACGGTGCAACCAATCTTCCAGCTTTTTGGCCTCTTCTTCCATGAATTCGGCCCGAGCAATGCCTACAAACTCAAATCCGAGACGGTGAGCCTCCTCTCGGATGCGTTGCGTATCTGATCGTTTAGGCATCCAATATTTGGAGTTTAGCAAATTTCAACATGATTCTTTTTTCGGTATCGGGGAACCGAATGGTTGCAATCCGGTTATCTGGTCCACCATCGACATTGACAACCTGCCCCTTCCCAAATTTTAGATGTAAGACTTCCATTCCTTTTTGGATCGACGAACTCGGGCTGGGAGAAAAAGTAGCGGGGTCGACCGCAAAAGCTGGCTTGGAGGAGCGGGCCGGCTTTGTGAATTTGCCGATTACCCTGGAAACCGTTACTCCGCTTCCCATGCCACCCCCAACCGAAGAAGGTTTTCGGTTTAGTAGGTGTTGTTCGGGGATTTCCGATAAAAACCGGCTTGGTTCCGTAAATTTCATTTTCCCGTAGCGATACCTCCTTTTGGCATAGGATAAAGTCAGTTGATGTTCGGCGCGGGTAATGGCTACATAAAATAAGCGGCGCTCTTCATTTTCCCCTTCCAGGTTGTCCAACGACATGAAAGAGGGGAAGAGCCCTTCTTCCAATCCAGCAATGAAAACGGATTTAAATTCCAGACCTTTTGCCGCGTGTACGGACATCAGACTAATGCGATCATCATTGTCTTCGTCTTCATCCAAAGAAGTAAGCAGAGCAACGTTTTGGAGGTAGCTGGCCAATGACTTGTCGGCAATGGTCGCAGTGTCAATGGAGGTATTGTCCTCTACGAATGCCTGAATTCCGTTGAGCAGGGCTTCGATGTTTTCAAAGCGTTTTTTACCTTCTTCGCTGTCGTCTTTTTTAAGAAGGTTTAACAGGCCGCTCTTATCGCCAATAAAAACGGCTGCTTCATAGGCATTCTTTTCCTGCAGTATTTTTTGAAAGGAGCGGATGATTTGAATGAAGGCATCGATGCTGTTTTTCGTTTTGCCGCCAATCTTAAAATTGGGGAGGCTTTCCCAAAGGGTTAAACCCGCTTGATCTGCCGCAGCGCTCAATTTGGCGATCGTGGTTTTGCCAATGGCTCTTTTGGGATAATTGATGATTCGTTTGAATGCCTCATCGTCCTTCGGATTGACTGCGAGTCGCATGTACGCAATCAAGTCCTTGACTTCTTTGCGGTCGTAAAAGGAGACTCCACCGTAGATCCGATATGGGATCCTTTCGTTGGTCAGGTGTTCCTCAAAAATTCTCGACTGTGCATTCGTTCGGTATAAAATGGCAATATCTTTATTGCGAAAGTGTTGCCTACTTTTCTGCTCGATGATACTTTCTATGATTCTTTTTCCTTCTTCACTATCGGACTGGGTCTCAATCAGATTAATTTTACTTCCGGAACCTTTGTCGGACCAGATGGTCTTCGGGATCTGCTTCCGATTATTGATGATGACCTGATTGGCTGCTTTAACGATGTGTTCCGTAGAACGATAGTTTTGTTCGAGTTTGAAGGTTTTGATCCCGTGTTTCTTGAAATCGCTTTCAAAATCGAGAATGTTTTGGATGGTGGCGCCTCGGAAAGCATAGATACTTTGCGCGTCGTCTCCCACTGCACAAATGTTATAAGGGCTGGTGTCGTAATTCACTAATTTGCGAATAATGGCATATTGTAGGTGGTTGGTATCTTGAAACTCGTCGACCAGCAC
>JANQRV010000318.1 GCA_028284395.1 Saprospiraceae bacterium | reverse complement strand
TTTTTTTCTTTGACAAGGCGCAAAAACCGGAGTTATGCCAGAGCATAATGAGGATTTTTGTAACACCGTCAAAGGAAAAAAGAGCCCATCAGAATTAGGCAAATTAAATTGATGAACTTACTTAAGTTTCAAAAATGAAGTAAATTATGAATAGCCATATAAAAATCAATATCAAGCAGATAGCAAAGGTGCTTTCGCTGGCACTACTCTGCATCAGTTTGAATAATTGCAGCGACTTGCTGGACGCTGCCAACCCGAACAACTTATTGGAGGAGGACCTGGAAGATTCCCGTGCTTATCCGCCGATGGTGAACGGCTCTGAAGCTACCGTTACCAGAGCGTTGGCGGGCATTTATGCCTCCTACGCCACCGCCACTGATGAATTGACCTGGATTGGCTCCCGGGATGCCTGGAACCAGCTGGATTTGGGCAATACCGGTAACCCCAATAATGAATTCGTTGACCAACATTTCTTCTTTGTTGCGGAGGCCCGGTGGTGGGCCGACGATGTGATTCGGAGAGGAGAGGGATTCCAGGCAGAGGGAACTTTGGCGAACGCCGGAGACCTAACCCGTGCCTACATCTACGGGGCCATTATCTATATCAGCATCGCCGATATGTTCGATGATTTTGTTATTGGTTCCAACAAATTGGAGCCCGCTCCACCCGTTGGCCCCGCCAACATGGGCAGCCTCTACGATGTAGCTATTGGTTACTTGAATAAAGCCAATTCTTTGACTCCGAACGACTTCAGAGTTCTGGGTTTATTGGCTCGTGCGCACCAGTCCAAGGGCATTTGGGCCAAGGTTAATCCCGTTGCTTCCGATCCTTTGGTCAGTAGTGCGGAGGCCGCCAGCTTTGCCGAGCAGGCGCTGAGTGCCGGTGGTGCCGACGAAAAGTATATCCTGGGCATTACGGCCAATACGACGGCTGGTTATCCCGAATATCTGGCCGGTCAGGTCAACTCGCGTCTTGAAATGAGGATTTCCGACGAATACGTTATTTCGGACGGCAAGAGAGTGTCCAACATTAGCGATGGCGATCCAACTACCAGCATCAGCCTATTGGACCCAATTGATAATGTGGCGGATCCAGCTTTGTACGCCATCGTGGATGATTTTGTTGCCCAGGCCGAATTTGCCGACCTTACTGCTGTTTCGGCTCGTGAAATGCACTTAATTATGGCTGAAAACTCCCTGGCAAATGGAGATACGGATGGTTTTACAACCCATATCAACAATTTGCGTACTATTGATAAGTTGACGGCGTATAGTGGCCAGGTGGATGCCGTCGAGTTGTTGGAACACGCTCGCCGCACCAACTTGTTCCTACAAGGCCGTCGTTTGGCAGATCACTATCGCTTCGGAAGCCCATCGGTTTACTGGATCAACGTAAGTGATGCGGTTGCCAATCCAGGGGTGTTCTTTCCGATTACCATATCGGAGATCCAGGCCAATCCAAATCTTAACTAGGAAGGTTAATACGTCCGTATACCGGACTTTGCGGGGCATCGAAGACATTCGGTGCCCCGTATTTATTGGACGAAATTTGAATTCTTCAGTTAATTCTTAATTTAGTGTTTTATAGGCATACTCGTTACTATTGATGCGAAACACTAACCCTGAATGGAATGACTTACCGTAAGTATCCGTCGGCTAATTTTGAACCGTTTTCCTTGGTACTCCCGCTCATTTTTAGTCTTTTTTCTCTGATTTGTTTGCAGGCGCAGGAAATGCCGCAGAACTTCCTTTCCGGCATGCAAGCACGCTCCATTGGTCCTGCGGGCATGAGTGGAAGGGTGACCGCCATCGATGTCGTGCGTACAAATGCCGATGTATGGTATATCGGAACGGCTACCGGAGGGGTATGGCGTACGGTAAATGGCGGCAATACCTTCGACCCGATTTTTGACGAACAGCCGGTGCTCTCCATTGGTTCCATTGCGATTTGCCAATCCGATCCGAAGATCATTTACGTCGGAACCGGCGAAGGCAATCCGAGAAATAGTGTGTCGAGTGGACAGGGTATTTACAAGAGTTATGATGGCGGGGATACTTGGGAACATTTGGGATTGGCCCGAAGTAAGAATATTCACCGCATCATTGTCCACCCGGACGACCCCGACCAAATTTGGGTGGGGGTGACCGGCCCACCATTTGGCAGAACAGAAGAGCGGGGGGTGTATAAAACCTCTGATGGGGGCCAGAACTGGCGGCGTGTCCTGTTTACCAATGATCAATCGGGTATTGCTGATCTGGTCATAGATCCATCCAATCCCAGTCGTTTGTTCGCGGCTATGTGGCAGCACCGACGCCATCCATGGTCTTTTGATTCCGGAGGACCTGGATCGGGATTGTATCTGTCGGAAGATGGTGGCGATAACTGGCGATCACTTGGCGAGCAGCACGGATTGCCCCCCAAACCCTGGGGGCGGATTGGCTTAGCCATTGCTCCCAGCAACCCCGAAACGATGCTGGCATGGGTCGAGTCGAGGAAGAATGCTTTGTATAAGTCGATCGATGGTGGATACTCCTGGGGAATGATAAACGATGAAACCATTGGTGGTCGTCCTTTCTATTTCGCTGAAATACACATCGATCCGTTGGATGAAAACCGGGTCTACAATTTATATTCCAGATTGGCAATGAGTGAAAATGGCGGGCGGGAATTTGAAGTAATTGAAGATTGGGGCCGTAAAGTCCATGCCGACCATCAGGCCATGTGGATTCATCCGCAAGACCCAAAATTTATCATTCTCGGTACCGACGGAGGTCTTTACTGGACCAGAGACCAGACGCTGCACTGGAACTTTGCGGATGATCTGCCGGTAGCGCAGTTCTACCACGTAACCGTCGATATGGAGATGCCCTACAACGTGTACGGCGGAATGCAAGACAACGGTACCTGGTACGGGCCCGCCTATACGTGGCGCCGCGCAGGACTACGAAACGATTATTGGCAAGAACTTGGATTTAACGATGGCTTCGATGTCGTACTGGAACCCTCCGACCCACAGATCATCTATGCCTTGTGGCAAGGAGGAATGTTGATGCGGGTCAACAAACGGACCGGTCAGCGAAAGACGATTCGCCCGGCACCTACCGCTGTACCGCTGCGCTTCAATTGGAACGCTGCCATTGCCCATGACCCTTTTCGCGAAAACACCATTTACATTGGGAGTCAGTTTGTTCATAAGAGCATAGACCGGGGCGAGTCGTGGTTGGTCATTTCTCCCGACCTGACAACGAATGACGTCGACAAACAGCAGCAGATCAACAGTGGAGGCTTAACCATCGATGCAACCGCTGCGGAAAACCATACGACCATTACGGCGATTGCTCCCAGCCCTTTGCAGGAAGGATTGATTTGGGTCGGTACCGATGACGGAAAAGTGCAACTGACGAAAAACCGGGGAAAGCGCTGGAAAGATCTTACCGCGGCTATCGATGGCTTTCCCGATGGAGGTTGGGTAAATCAGATCCATCCGTCCTGGTCTAATGTCGAAGGTGCCTTTGTGGTGGTAGATAACCATCGGAACAACGATGACCAGACCTATGTTTTTCGAACGGAAAACGGAGGTGCCTCCTGGGACAGAATGAGTATGCCGATGGACATCAAGGGACATGCTCTTTCCTTTCTACAGGATCGCGAAGTGCCGGATCTCTATTTCTTAGGTACGGAATACGGTCTGTATTATAGCCTGGATCGGGGACAGCATTGGCATAAATGGTTGAATGGATTGCCCAGTGCAGCGATTTCGGATATGGTCATACATCCCAGGGAGCACGACCTGGTCATCGGAACTTTTGGCCGCTCCATCTACGTCCTGGATGATATTACGCCGTTACGGATCTTGGCTACCGATTACAAGTCCATTCAGGAACAGGGCATGATTTTGTTCGACCCTCCGTCTGCCCGCTTGGCCATCATGCAACAAGCCACCGGCCAACGCCTGTCTCCCGACGGGATATACTCGGGCGAAAACCGTCCGTTCGGGGCTATGATATCATTTTGGGTGGATGGTTCGGTACATTCGCGTAGTGTTTGGATGGAAATCATCAAGGACGACAAGGTCATCTATAATGAGCGGATCCCGGTCAGTAAAGGAGTGAATCGCGCCTTTTGGGATTTGCAAATGCAGGGTAAGTCGGTCTATGGTCCGTTAATGGATCCCAACCTGGAGCAGCCTTGGGTAACCCCTGGCGAATACGATGTGAAATTGACCTACGGAACACTGGTCAGCAAAGGATCAGTGACGGTATTGCCGGATCCGAATATCCGCTATGACCCTAAGGCGGTGGAAGCCTCGCAGAAATTTCGACAGCGGTTGGAAAAATTGGTTAAAGAGAAGAATCGCTTCGAAAGCGCTTTGTCCAATAAAATTCGGAGAATGGAAAGGAGGATAGAAAGGGATCCGGAGGTTATGGCAGAACTGTTGGAGGTTTCCAAATCACTTTTGTCTCTGATTTCGCCACAGGTTGAACAAGGGGTCATCAGCGGTAGCGACCGGATTGGGCCGGCAATTGACAAAGCTTTTTTCTACGCGCATTCTCCTTATGAATATCCTTCGAAAAACGATTATTTATTGATCGAACAACTGGAAAAACGCTGGTTAGAGGTTCGATTTGAAATCAAAAAATACTACGATGATCTTTAATGCATCCGTTCATTGGTACCGCGCTGTTTCGCGAATTGTAATGAGTACCTCTTTTATGTTGGTTTTGACGACGCCTGTCATGACCCAAGATGCCCAAACGTTGTTGACCTTGGACGATATTTACGTCAATGGGACATACCGCCAAAAGGGGTTTGGACCCGTGCGATGGATGAAAGACAATGAAGGCTATTCTACCCTGGAGCGCAACGACGCATCCGGTGGGAATGAAATTGTACGGTATGAAGCTGCATCCGGACGGCGTTCTGTTTTGGTCTCGGCGGTACAGCTGACACCGGTTGGAATGGAAATGCCATTGCCGATAAGGGATTACCAATGGTCGGTCGATAACCGAAAGCTCCTGATTTTTACCAATACCCGAAGAGTCTGGCGTTACCACACGCGAGGGGATTACTGGGTATTAGACCTCGATTCCGGCCAATTGTTCCAATTGGGTAAGACGGTCGAACCGACGACGATGATGTTTGCTAAATTTTCGCCGTCCGCCGATCGGGTAGCTTTCGTCAGTCATCAAAATATTTATGTAGAAGACCTGAAAACCGGAAAAATCAACCAAATTACTAAAGACGGTGGTGACCACATCATTAACGGTACATTCGACTGGGTATACGAAGAAGAGTTGAGTTGTCGCGACGGATTTCGTTGGAGTCCCGACGGTCAGTACATTGCTTACTGGCAATCAGATACCAGGGGTACGGGAACCTTTTATCTCATCAACAATATTGATTCCATTTATTCCCAGCCCATTGCACTGCCTTACCCCAAAGTAGGTACGGATAATTCTGCGGTTAAAGTAGGGGTTATCCCGGCAGCTGGAGGGGTTACCAAGTGGTTCGATGTACCGGGAGACCCCAAGAATAACTATCTGGCTCGAATGGATTTTATCCCCAATTCAAAGGAAGTCATGATTCAGCAATTGAATCGCAAGCAGAATACGAATACGGTGTGGTTGGGTGAAGTTGAAACCATGAAGCTGACCAGTATTCTCACGGACAAAGACGATGCCTGGTTGGATGTTCACGATAATATCAAGTGGTTGGACGGGGAGCAGTTTTTTACTTGGACGAGCGAAAGAGATGGCTGGCGACATCTCTACCGGGTTGCACGGGATGGTTCGCAAATGGATTTGATCACCAAAGGAGCCTTCGACGTAGTGCGAATCAATTGCATTGATCCCGCAGGTGGTTATGTGTATTACATTGCCTCGCCGGAGAATTTTACCCAGCGCTATCTCTATCGCAGCCGACTGGATGGCAAGGGAGATGCCCAAAGAGTTAGTCCCGTCCAGATGTCGGGTCAACACAGTTACCAAATTTCCGCGGATGCACACTGGGCCATTCACACTTTTCAAAATGCTACGACTCCGCACCGAATTGCGCTGGTTGACCTAGACGGGCATGCCGAAATCAGAGTACTGGAATCGAATCGCGAGCTGCGGGAAAAATATGGTGCTTTGGGACTCCAACCAAAGGAATTTGTGAAAGTAGACATTGGTGATGTTGCGTTAGATGCCTGGATGATCAAGCCGCCCGGTTTCGATGAAAATCAAAAATATCCACTCATTTTCTACGTTTACGGCGAACCCGCCGGTTCTACCGTACAGGATAATTGGGCGGGTGGGGATCTTTGGCACCAATATTTGGCCCAACAGGGATACGTTGTCATGAGCATTGACAACCGCGGTACTAAAACACCGCGGGGAAGGGATTGGCGTAAGTCCATTTACGGTCAAATTGGGATTTTGGCGGCTCATGATCAAGCAAAGGCAGCACGCAAGATCTTTGAAACGTATTCTTTCATCGACCGGGATAGGGTTGGAATCTGGGGTTGGAGCGGCGGCGGCCAAATGACCATGAATTGTATGTTCCGCTATCCGGAGATCTATAAGACCGGTATCGCCATCGCTTTTGTGGCCGACCAACGTTTATACGATAACATTTATCAAGAACGGTATATGGGCTTGTTGACGGAGAATGAAAAAGGATACATCGATGGTTCTCCCATTACCCATGCCCATAAATTGCAGGGGAAGCTACTAATCATGCATGGAACCGCCGATGACAATGTCCATTATCAAAGTTTTGAGCGCCTGGCCAATGAATTGATCAAGCACGACAAGTTGTTTAGTATGATGTCTTATCCAATGCGGTCGCATGGCATTTGGGAAAGAGCAAATACCAGCCGACATCTGAGAAGAACCATGGTGGAATACTGGAAAAACAATTTGCCGCTAAATCCGGTGAGGCCATAAAAAAAGGCTATGGGAATGTTCCCACAGCCTTCATATTCCATTTTACTGCATTTACTCTATTATCTTACGTTTCATTATTTTTGGTCGGTTAATGTTCCTTTTGTCTATTAGACTGAGGAAAAAACAGAAAGTCACTTTTCCACGAAAAAAAATTAATTGGTCAGGGCCTGCTTAGATTTGCTGTTGAACCGCCAGGTCAGCAGAAAGGCAGAAAGAGAAAGACCAATCACCAGGCCAACCCAAATACCAACGGGGCCCATCCCGAGATTGAAGGCGGCTATCCAACTCATCGGTAGGCCACAGATCCAGTAGGAAACAAAGGTGATCCATGTCGGCCGTTTCACATCTTGAAGCCCCCTTAAGATTCCAAGGGCCGTCACCTGAATACCATCGGGAAGCTGGAAAATTGCGGCGAGTATCAGCAGGGAAGCCGCCAGCGAAATCACACTTGGGTCATCGATGTACAAGGTCGGCAGAAAATGGCGGGTAAAAATAAATAGAACGGCAGCGATGGACATGAACAAAGTCACCTGAATAATGGCCGAAAAACCGGCTTTGCGAATACCGGCCTGATCTTTTTTCCCCAATTCGTTACCCACCCGAACCGTTGCTGCCATGGCAAGACCCTGGCAGATCAAAAAGGTGATCGAGGCGAGATTGATTGCAATCTGATGAGCAGCCTGGGCATCTTTGCTGATACTCCCCATAATGATGGAGGCACCGGCAAAGGCCGAAACCTCGAAAAACATTTGTAAGGAGCTGGGAATACCCAGATCGAGCAGCTTTTTAAAGAGACGGCGCTGATAGGTGAGAAAATTGACGGCCCGTAGGTGTGCCCATAAATTTTTTCGGTAAAACAACAGCAACAAAAGAATGGAGAAGATCATGATCCGGGCCAGCATCGTGCCCAATGCAGCACCTTCTACCCCCATCTCCGGTGCTCCAAGTTTGCCAAAAATAAACATGTAATTGAATAGGACATTGAAAAAATTTCCGATGATAATGGCGATCATTGGCAAAATTGTAGCCGACATCCCATCGGAATAACACCGCAGCGTTTGGAAGATCATAAAGGGGATCATGGACCAGGCCGAAATGCGAAGATAAGGGCGGGCCAATTCCAAGACCTCCGGATCTTGACCTAGGTAATGCAGGTGGGGCATGGCCAATTCGATCATGCACAGGGAAAATAGAGCGAAACCCAGGTTGAGAAGAAAACTATGTTTGAAGAATTGAGAGATCTCTCGCGGATTTTGGGCTCCTTCAGCCTCGGATACCAGTGGGGGTAACGCGAATGAAATTCCCATACCTACGACGATGAAAATGATGTACACCGAGACGGAGAACGATACGGAAGCCAATTCGGCTACACCGAGGGCGCCTACCATCAGGTTGTCAATCACATTGACGGTTATGTTACCGACCTGACCGGCCATGATCGGCAGGGCCAATTTAAGATTTTGCCGAAAATCCGATCTATAATAAGCATACCAATTCATTCAACTCCCGGGGACTATCTGGTTAAATAGGCCCAAAGATACTCTATTAATCGATATGGAATTTTTCTCCTTTGGCAGCCAATTCGATCAAGGTGCGAGCCGGGGTGAATCGCTCGCCATATTTGTCTCTTAAAGAGTACATTGTGTCAAGAGTTTTTTGAATGCCCCAGGTGTCCATGGCCAAAAAGGGCCCTCCCGTAAAAGGAAGAAAACCGATACCAAAAACGGCGCCAAGGTCTCCATCCTTCGGGTTGCTGATGATGCCTTCTTCAAGACAGAGTACAGCTTCGTTTAGCATCAGCATGAGTGCGCGATTCTGGATCTCTTCCATGGGCAAGACTTTCTTGCCATCTCCTTCGAAATATTGATAGGCGCTGGGGTCTACTCCCTGTTTTTTACTTTTTTCATTGTAGGTGTAAAATCCCTTCTTGTTCTTTCGTCCCAATCTGCCGTCCGCTGCCATTTTGATGACTGCTTCCGAGATTTCGATGCCCGGCCGACCGGCCACGATCTTTCGGGAGCTTTCTGTTACATGGGCAGCAATATCCAAACCCACCTGATCCAATAGCGTAATGGGGCCAACGGGGAAGCCTTTCTTCTTTAGTGCTTGATCAACCGCTTCGATGGCAATACCTTCATTCACCATATTTAGACACTCATTGGAATAAGGAGCGAGAATTCGATTGACGTAAAAACCGGGACCGTCCTTAACAACGATACAAGTTTTTCCCTGACGGATCCCCAATTCGTAACAGGTGCCGATCACTTCCTCTGCGGTTTGATCCGTCCGGACAATTTCCAGGAGCGGCATCTTCGGGACTGGTGAAAAGTAGTGCATGCCAATCACCATTTCGGGACGTTGCGCATGTTGGGCCATCTCGGTCACCGAAAGCGAGGAGGTATTGGTAGCGATGATCACATCCGGCCTGCAATGGGTTTCTATATCCTTGATGATGATTTTTTTCAGGTCCATTTTTTCCAACACGGCTTCGATAACAATGTCGGCATTATTGAAATGATCGTAGGTGAGTTGTCCCTGGAGACTGTTGATCTGGATCTCAGCCTGGTTTTTGGTCAGCGATTTTCTCTTGACCTTTTTTTTGAGGGTTTTCCATATCTGTTGATGAGCAGTATCGATTACGTCTTGATTGATGTCTTTCAGTAGTACATTGATGCCTTTTGTAACACTTACTTCTGCAATGCCGGCCCCCATGAAGCCCGCGCCGATCATTCCCAGCGTATCTACTTTCGGAGCTGCACCGTAAGGATTCTTCTTGTTGTCGGTCATCATGAAAAACAAAGAACGGAGGGCGTGACTTTCCGGAGTTAACATCAATTGCTCAAAGTGTTCCAATTCCTTTTCATAACCGGCCTTGATGCCTTTTTTGTAGCCGGTTTCCACACAGTCCAAAATAGCTGGTATCGCCGGGAAATTCCCCTGTGATTGTTTGAACGCCATTTTTTTGGCCTGGCTAAAGACAATGCTGCGGAGGGGACCTTCCAGGATCCGGTCCTTCAACGAAAGTTTCGACTTGCGTTCGATGGGTTTTTTCAAGAGCCTTTTTGCCAGGATCAATGCTGCCTGTAGCAACTTCCCCTCGTCGGTCAGTTCATCGACCAGGCCCCATTTTTTCGCCCGGTAGGGATCGATTGTTTTTCCGGTCAACATCATGTCCAGGGCTTTCTGAATTCCAATCTGGCGGGGCAATCGTTGGGTGCCGCCACCGCCGGGAAGGAGGCCCAGTTGAACTTCAGGCAGGCCCATTTTCGTGCGGGGAGAACGAGTGGCGATCCGGGCATGACAGGCCAGAGAAAGTTCCGTCCCCAGTCCCACGCATGCACCATTGATGGCGGAGATAATGGGTTTAGTAGAACGCTCTATTCGGTCGAGCGATTGATGACCTTTGGCCTGATAGGGTCGGAAATCACCTTTCTTTTCGATGGCAAAAGATTTGATATCAGCTCCGGCCATAAAGTCCGGCTTTTTGCTGATGATGACCACTGCCTCAACATCGCTGTTGCCCTCAATCCGTTCCATCAGTTGGGGAAAGAGTTCTATGACTTCCGGGGATACAACATTCATGGTTTCGCGCTGGTTGTCAAGCCACACGATCCCTATATTATCTTGAACTTCAAAAGTGATGAATTCTTCAAATTTCATGGTGAGCTTTTAGGTTTCAATGATATCTTCTAAGCAACATAGCATGACCGTGAGCCCCGGCGGCACAAGCGGCCAAAAGCCCTAACTGTCCATTTTCATGCCGGAGCCGATTGGCCGTTGTCGTGAGGAGTCGCGCTCCCGTTGCTCCGAATGGATGACCGATCGAGAGAGACCCTCCCCACAAGTTGAATTTGTCCATATTGATCGTGCCGACTGCTTCTTCCCGGTCCAGGTTTTTGCGGGCAAATTCGTCGGAGGCCAGGGCCTTGAGGTTGGACAGTATCTGTCCGGCAAATGCTTCGTGGAATTCAATGACGTCCAGGTCGTCGAAGGTCAACCGATTTCTTTTCAAAAGGATGGAGGATGCATAGGTGGGGCCCAGTAGGAGTTCGTCGTCCAGGCTTTGTCCGGTAAAGGCAAAATCGATGACTTCTGCCTTGGGAGAAAAGCCCAGTTCTTTCGCTTTTGCTTCGGACATCAACAGCGTCGCGGCTGCACCATCGGTTAGGAAGGAGGAATTGGCTGCCGTTAGGGTGCCGAATTTTTTATCGAATGCAGGCCTGAGTTTGGCGACCTTTTCCAACGTACTGTTTCCCCGGATCCCGTTATCCCGATCGATGGGCCGGAATTTTGGAGGAAGAGTGACTGCCGTCATTTCAGCCGGTAAGTGGCCGGCTTCATGAGCTTTGGCTGCCAATTGATGACTTCTGACGGCGTAGGTATCCTGCTCTTCGCGACTCGCTTCAAAACGCGCAGCCATGATATCGCAGTCCTGTCCCATGACTCGATTGGTCGTATATTCCCTGACCCCGGGGCGTTCGGGAACGAAGTCGGAAATCCGGAGTGAAGTAATGAATTTGAGGTTGTCGGCCAACGTCTTTATGCGTTGTGCCTTAAAGAGTTTTTTGCGCATTTTTCGGGGAAACTGAATGGGCGTATCCGAAGTGT
>JANQRV010000316.1 GCA_028284395.1 Saprospiraceae bacterium | reverse complement strand
AAACTTTTCGCGACCTTTTCCACACGTTTTTCCCGGTCACCACTCAAGATATAGGTCTTCTTTTTTGCTTTTTCAAGATATTGAATCAAGCTGGAAGCGCCCTGACGGGTCTCATCTTCCAAGTCGTAGGTGGCCAGGATATCATCGTTTCGAGTAAGCGCAATGGCATTGACACCATTTTTGGAATGAGTAGCAGCAGTTAATCTATATTGATTCATTTGATCATCTACGGCGATAAGCCCCACTCCCCGCCTTTCTTCAACTGATAACTGGGGCAAAGGGGCAGTTCCCGTTTGCCCGGTTAAAGCACGCACCAGCGACTTGGCAATTGGATGCGAGGACTTTTGTTCCATTTGAAAAGCAATGGCATTCGCTTCTTCGGGGTTGCTGCCGGGATAGGTCGCTTTTTTCAAGCGAAAATCTCCCGTTGTAAGTACCCCCGTTTTATCGAAAACAAAATGTACAATTTTGGAGAGTGTTTCAACGGTACTGCCTCCTTTCACCAGGATGCCATCCCGTGCCAATCGGCCGACACCGACCATGACAGCCGTTGGCGTTGCCAATCCCATTGCACAAGGACAGGAAATAACCAAAACGGCGATGCCGTTAAGAACTGAGCGATAGAAAGGAAAATCCAGCACCCAATAGCCCAGCCCCACTGCAAAAAGAGCTATCAACAACACTGCCGGCACGAATATCCCACTGATCCGATCTGCCAATTGCTGAATTTCCGGTTTATCGATTTGGGCCTGTTCAACCAGTTGAATGATTTGAGACAACACGGTATCTTTTCCAACTGCCGAGACGCGAAATATGCCATTCCCACTCACAACGATGGTTCCACCGGTTAAAATGGATCCTTTCTTTCTCACGACGGGCATACCTTCTCCGGTGATCATGGACTCATCAACGTAGAGATCGCCCTCTACCAAAATTCCATCCGTCGGAACCTTATCCCCTTCATTGATCTGTACCCGATCTTCTACTACCAGTTTGGCAGCGTCGACCTCTCTCACCGAACCGTTCGGCAGAACAAGATTAGCGCAATCAACCTGCAACGAGGTCAATTCTTCAATGGCAGTCGTCGTCTGTTTTACCGCTCGATGTTCCATCCAATTACCAAGCAACACCAAAGTAATGATGGTAGCTGCCGTTTCAAAAAACAAGTAATCCGGCTCGGCGAGAATCATACCGATCACACTGTATACAAAAGCCGCTGTACTCCCGATAAAAATCAGCACATCCATGTTTGCGGCCCCTCCTTTTAAGGAGAAATAGGCGGATCGACCGAAGTGCCAGACACCGATTATGTAGACCGGCAGGCACAATAAAAGTTGAGTCACAGGATTCTCCATCAATGGCCAATGCACTCCTGCCATCATCAGGAAGTGGTAAAGAAATAAGGGTAGTGTAAAGATCAAACTCAGCATGAGTTTTTCCTTCATCCCGAGTTGCCAGCCCGGGGAATCAGCATCCGGATTTTCCTCACCGGCATGCACCTGGAACCCCAGGCCTTCGATACTTAGTCGGGCCTGGTCGATTACGAGATCCCGGACGGGCTCTTTAAAAGAGACTTTGCCAGTTGCAAAATTGACATTTACCTCCTCTAATCCTTGTTTTTGCAGGTTTCTGGATATGTTGGCAGCACAATTATTGCAATTCATTCCGGACACTTCCCATTCGATTTTCTTATCCTTTGTCATAACTGATTTGTAAAACCTTTTTATTTATCTTCGCAAAATACAGCTTCTAGATTCAAGTCTAGTAATTAAACAATATAAATCAAAATTGAGATCACTAATGAGAACTCTAAGTATGCTTTTTGTTTTAGGACTCCTCTTATCCGGCTGTGCTGGCAATCAAGACCACAGTCATGATCAAGGTGACGGCGATGGCCAAGATCAGGCTACAGAGGAGGCGGTTCCTAAATATTCGATTTCCGCATTTACTCCCTCCGCCTCATTTCCGGACGCAAAGATCGAATCGGTTAGCTACGAAGGTGGAAAATTCAAATTTGGCGTCAGTGGTGATAGCTACCAATTAGGTGTTCAAACGCCCGATGCAGAACAAAAAATGTGTGCAAATTCGGCCAAGGGTCAACACATTCACCTGATAATAGACAACGCCCCCTACGCTGCCAAGTACGTTGCAGAGTTTGATCATGAAGTAGCCGACGGAGAGCATTATTTGCTGGCTTTCCTTTCGCGTTCTTATCATGAAAGCATTAAAACGACCGATGCTTCCACCGTTAAAAAGGTTACCACCGAAGGCGGCAATTTTAAAGCAAGTGAAGATGTGACCGAACCAATGCTTTTCTATAGCCGTCCAAAAGGGACTTATGTGGGGGAAAAAGATACCAAGAAGGTGATGTTGGACTTTTACCTGGCCAATGTTGCTCTTGGCGCAGATTATAAGGTAAAAGCAGAGATCAATGGCGAGGAGCACATGATCGATACCTGGCAGCCTTACTATATTGAAGGACTCCCAATGGGAGAAAATACGGTAAAGCTTACGTTGGTTGATGCAGCCGGCAACGCAGTGGACACCCCTTTGAATCCGGTTGAACGCACTTTCACCTTGAAAGAAGATCCCGCCGGTGAATAAATCTTAGCGTTTTTATGGGCCGGGAATATTGCTCTGAAATATCCTTCAAGCGCAATATTCCCGCTCAATCTACCATACATGACCGAATAATGGAGTTAAAGATCAGCTTATAAGTTCCCCGGGTTTGGCCCCGGAATTGAGGCCGGAACCCAAAAAGGATCACCTTTCCCTTGCCGTGGCTAATATCGATCATCGCTGCTTTATTCTTTAGGTAACGCTCCTCTCCCATCGCCCATCCGCTCATCAATAAATCCTTTTCCGCGTATTTGACGATGACATCCGCTGCGGGTTTCTTTGCCTCTTTGACCTCTTCCTTGCCCCCCTCTCGGGTTCTAGAAGGAGTAAAAACCTCAAATGCTCGACTGCGGGAAAAGGAGGCAGCTATTTCTTTCTGCATCCCATAAGTTAAAGGAGAATCGCCGATCACCGATGCTCGAATCAATGAGCCGGGAATAAAGAATTGCTTATTGCTTAACGATTGTACCACATTTCTGATCGGTAACCCTAGATGATCGATGGCAAAATCACTGGCTTCGTCAAAAGTGATCAGCGTGCCGCCGCGCCGAACGTATTCCTTAAGGGCTACGGCGCCTTCCAACCCCAGTCCGCCGCAAAATTCTTCGGGCATCGTTCCGGGTCGATGACCATTCAAAATGCGTTGCGGGCTTTGATCAGGAAGAATGATCGCACTGTATTGTCCTAAGTCAATTGATCGGATATCTTTATCGTGTAAGGTATCCAGATCAAAACTATGCTGCTCTAAAACCCACCGTGTCCACCCCTCATCCATGTTCGGCATCCAGGACTTATACATTCCGACTTTAATTGGCCTTAATTCTTTTTGAGGGAGCAATTGCCTCGTTTGTTGCGGGAGGAGTTCGACACCTGTTTCGGCGACAACTTTCATTAGTTTCGACGTACTTTGCTCCCCTTGAACGACAAAGTCTCCCTTTTGAAAGGAGTATCCTCCCTGTTCGACCGCTTGCTGCAATATTCCAACTTGCAGTCCGTCTTGTTGACTCAGATTGACGGCCCGATAAGCGGCATTACTTCGCGCCGATAACAAATAGATGGAACCTGGAGCAAGGGTTGTCGGCTGCGACTCGAATTCTTCTAACGTTTTCGTCTCCGCCTCAAAAGCATGGTCAATCCGATCGACGGTCACACCCATTTGTAGCGGAAGGGTCCACCCGGCAAGGTCGTAAGGGGGTACGGGAGGGCCTCCGGGATAGGCGTATTGATCAGGATAGGCCTGTTTTTCGAGCAAATCAATTAAAAAAGGTCGAAAGGGTTGTGCACCGTAAAAGATGATTGAACCGGCCCGGTATGACTTATCCCCTACTGTAAAAGACGCGGTCGCAATCTGTGCCTCCAACCCACCCTGCATTAGAATATTTACCAGATTTTGTGCTTCTCCGCGGTCCCACTGTTCAGTGGGAAAGACATAGGCAAAGACGGCACCTTCCATTTCGATGGCATCGCGCCCCATTTGGTAAATATTCCAAAGAAACTCTTCCTTTCGATCCGCGGCAATATCCAAAATCGCGACGGACGAAGTCAGCATGTAATCGACTGCATCGCGAAAATGAGATGCTCCACCTTCCCAGGGATATGGGTAAAAGATGGCCGTCCCATCGGTTCGTACACCCCGGATCAAATTTGGTTTGTTAGTGGGATCGTAGTATCGGGGAGTCGGAGTAGCATGGGCCGTCTCCGTCAAAATACCGATCATGTTGTGGTAATAAGGAGCGGTCCGCATGCCGCCATTCCACCACATACTGTATGCAACCCCGGAAATTACACCCGGCATCTTTTTCATAGCAAAACGATTGGCCATCGCCGAACCGACCAGATTGACCGCAGTCGTCACTCCGGGATGGATTCGGGCATTGACCGGACTCCGGAATGGCGGAAGGAAAATACGGGCCCATGCCGGCGAAGTCTGGTGATGATTGTGAACGATCTGAGGATACCACTCCCGGTATATCACCTGGTTAGCAGCCCGGGTTTCCGGCATATTGTTCATAAACCAATCGCGGTTGTTATCGTGTCCTACATATTTCTGGTATAGAATAGGTGGTGAAGAAGTTTCGTAAGGCGTGCCGAGATTTTTGCGATACCAATCTACCACAATATCGACGCCATCCGGATTAATAACGGGCACTAATAGGGTAATAACATTTGCTCTAATCTTTTGCATTTCAGCACTCTCTTCCGTAGCAATGCGATGAGCTAGTTCATTGGTCATTTGGGCACAGGCTCTCTCCGTCGCATGCATGCCGCCATCGAACCAAACGATGGCTTTTCCGGACCGGGCCAGTTCTCTAGCTTCTGCTTCTGAAATCCGAGCCCGGGCCAGCTGTTCGCTAGCGATTCGCCATTTTTCCAGTTGCTTCAGGTTTTCTTCACTGGAGATGAACAACAGTTTGATCGGCCGTCCCATCACAGACTTTCCAATGTCAATCATTTGAACTCGGTCCGAAGCCTCATCCAATTTTTGATAAAATTCGAGCATTTGATCGTAATCCGCCAATTTATAGTCCGACCCAACCCGAAAACCAAAAACCGACTCAGGAGAAGGTACTTGAGCAATTGCTGAAAAGTTGAACAAGAAACAGAAGCAAAAGGAAAAAAGCCCTAAGAACAAGGTTTGGCGTGGATGCATGTGTACAATTGATGTTGATCGAGAAATATACAACATTGGTTGGAAAACTTTGCAGGTTGTGGTTTGAAGCGATAATATTTTAAATTTGAAGTTGTCTAAAGTTTTCTGCTGCTGGTGAAAACACGAATTTTAAGTCCTATTAGAGTCAATTTTTCACTGCATAGCAGCGCGACGCTGTTAAAAATTGACGAAAAGTGGGCTTGAAAGACGGTTTTGTAACCCAACAAGAAAATTTTGGAGAACTTCTTTGAGAGCATGAATTCATTTATCAAACCAAAACAATCATTTAATGGCTACACGTTTAACGCCGCTTTCGCGGATTCTAATCATTATCGCGATTCTCGCCGGTTTATTTTTTCTTTTTAAGAATTTCATTCCGACCGGAGATGGCGGTGGATCTACAACTGTCAATAGTGAAGTTGAAAACAACGAAGCAGACACCAAAAGCACAACAACTACGGAAAACAAGAGCACTCCCAAAAGCAATGCATCTTTCAACTATGCTCCTCCCGTACCGGTAAACGGTCGACTGAAAGGGGTTGTTGAATTGGGGGCAGCTGGCTTTAATTCTTTCATCGTCAACATCGACCAAAGTAAGAACTGGGGATTGAAGAAGGCAGAATGGGGCAATAGTTTGGTTTACGATGGCCTGGCCTCCAATGAAGACATTACCGCGGGCTTAAAGAAATACATAGCTTCTATCCTCGACTACGGGGTTTCCGGCAGGGATGTCCACTTTGTCGTAAGCTCGGGGGCTCAAAAGGTAGACGCTACCAAAAAAATTATTGCCGGCTTGAAAAAGCTGGGTTACGTAGTCAATACCGTGACTCCGGAACAAGAAGGAACTTATGCGCTGCAAGCAGCTTTGCCCAAAGCCTTCCGGGACCGGGGGTTCATGGTCGATATCGGTTCGGGAAACACGAAGGTTTCCTGGCTACAGAATGGAGACATCAAAGCCCGAGAGACCTATGGTGCCAAGTATTACGTCGACAAAGCCAATGATAATGATGTCTATGATGATGCTAAGTCCGTGGGCCGGGAAGTGCCGCGTAACAACAGCCAAACCTGCTTTATGTTGGGCGGCGTTCCGTTTTCACTGGCCAAAGAGATTCGCAAGGGGGATGAGCGCTATACTGTTTTGAACAGTCCAGATAGTTATAGCCCGGAAGATGCCAAAACGCGATCAGGGGTCAATATCCTGAAAGCAATTGCCGATGGCAGTGGCTGTAAAACTTTTGTGTTCGACTGGGAAGCTAACTTTACCATCGGATTCTTGCTGACCCTCCCCCACTAACAAGTTTTAACAATATTTGCCTTTTAATGCTGGGGTTGTGCAAAGTCTGATTTGCACAACCCCATAATCATTTACTTATGAATTGGTATGAAGTCGCCAATGTGCATGAAATCGACAGCCCTGCCCTACTTATATTTCCCGACCGGATACAACATAACATAACAACCAGTGTATCCGCTACCGGCGGAAAGCCGGACCGTTTGATGCCCCACGTCAAAACGCATAAAATGTCGGAAGTAGTAGCGATGCAGATTCAATCTGGTATTCACCGTTTTAAATGTGCTACTATAGCAGAGCTGGAAATGTGTCTGCAGGCTGGAGCGCAAACCGTACTGATTGCCTATCAACTCAACCCACCTAAAATAGACCGTTTCCTCAAATTGGCGAAAAAATACCCGAAAGCGACTTTAGCGTCGCTTGTTGATAACCTGAATTCGGCAAAGATGCTCGCCGCCGCTTTTGAAGAAACCGGATTAACTGCCAAAGTGTACATCGATGTAAACAACGGACAAAATCGAACGGGCATTCGGATTGATTCGGATGTCTTTGGTTTCTATCGCGACCTAATAGCCATGGAACACCTTGAGTTGTTGGGATTGCACGTCTACGATGGACACATTCGGGGAGCGGCCTTGGAACGACGGAAGCAA
>JANQRV010000312.1 GCA_028284395.1 Saprospiraceae bacterium | reverse complement strand
ATCTAGATTTGCTTTAAGTGCTTATTGAACAGAGAGATCTTGCCGCATAGCAAGATCTCTTTTGTCATTCTTAATCCTATGTTGCAGCGATTATTCACCTTTTATTGTCTCCTTTCTTTATTTGGTTGTGATTCCGATCAGGCACCTTCTTTATCCTTTCAATTACGACCGGCCCAACAGACGGGCATCGACTTTGAAAATACCATTAGCGAAAACGATTCTGTCAATTTATTCGACTACTACTACATCTACAACGGGTCTGGTGTTGGAGTCGGCGATCTTAATAATGATGGACTTCCGGACCTGTTTTTCGGCGGCAATATGGTCAGTTCGAGGATGTACCTCAACCAGGGCTCCTTCACTTTTCAGGACATCACTGCCCAAGCTGGTTTGACGACAGATCACTGGGTTATGGGTGTTGCGATGGTCGATATCAATGCCGACGATTTCTTGGATCTCTACCTAAGTATCGGCGGGCCTGACGATCGACCTTCATCGATGGAGAATCTATTGTTTATCAACCAAGGGGTCGGCCCCGGGGGGGTACCCGTTTTTGAAGAAGCCGCCACCGATTACGGTTTGAACGATCCGTCTTTTAGCGTACAATCAGCGTTCTTTGATTATGACCGAGATGGGGATCTGGACCTGTTCGTTCTGACCAATCGGGTAGATAATGTTGATAAGACTATGATCGCTGAAAATGGGAAACCCATCACCAATGGTGCGACCATCGACCACTTGTACGAGAACCGGGGCTACATCGACAGCCTTGGACATCCTTTCTACGTAAGAAGAGCCACCAGTTGTGGCATTGACCAGGAAGGATATGGGCTTGGACTCGCCATCGACGATCTCAACCAGGACCACTGGCCGGATGTTTACGTGGCCAATGATTTCATGCCGGACGATAAAGTTTACATCAATCTGGGGAATGGAACCTTCGAAGAACGTGCCAAGAACTTCTTACCTACGCAAAGTTACAATGGCATGGGGGTTGATATTGCGGACTTCAACAATGACCTCCGTCCGGACATTGTGGTATTGGACATGCTTCCTGACAATAACGATCGGCGAAAATCGATGATCGCCGCCATGAAGCCCCGGGAATTTAATTTGCGACAAAGGAACCATTATCAGGCGCAATACATTCGGAATACTTTGCACCTCAATCGGGGCAATGACCGATCCGGTCGGTCATACTTTTCTGAGATCGGCCAGCTGGCCGGCATACATGCTACCGACTGGAGTTGGGGGCCACTACTGGCAGATTTTGACAATGACGGCGATCGCGACCTCTACATCACCAATGGCTTCGTTAAAGATATGACAGACCTCGATTACATTAATTTCAGGGCCAGTCAATCCTACTTTGGAACGAAGGAAGCAAAAATGCAACGCGAGAAAGGACTAATGGCGTCCCTGACGGAAGTAAAGATCTCGAATTTCCTCTTTCAAAACCAGGGAAACCTGCAATTCCGGGATGTGACGGCCACAGCTGGAATGAACAGACCTTCCTTTTCCAATGGTGCCATTTATGCGGACCTGGACGGCGATGGAGACTTGGATATTGTAAGCAATGAAATCAATGCTCCCGCATTGGTCTACGAAAATACGGGCAAAGTGAACAACTCTTATCTGAAAATTAAATTGAAGGGGCCGGGCCTAAACACTAAGGGAATCGGCACAAAGATCATTGCAACAACAAACAACCGTGAAATCTACCACTACGTAGCGCCAACTAGAGGCTACCTTTCCAGTTTGAACGCAGCCATAACGATCGGCTTAGGAAAGGACACCCTCCTACCCTCTTTAAAACTCCTCTGGCCCGACGGTCGACAACAAATATTGACGAAAGTTGCGGTCAACCAGAGCCTGGAAATTTCCTATGCACCAACGGTGACAGGCCCATCGACCAGGGAAGGCGCATCAACTCCTTTATTACAGCCGGTGAATGACCTGATCCATTACCGGCATCAAGAAAATTACTACAATGACTTCGACCGGGACCCACTTTTGTTGAGAACTTACTCCAGAAACGGCCCGTGTATCAGCGTAGGAGCAATCGATGAAATGGGGGGAATCGACATCTACATTGGTGGCAGCCGCGGTCATGAGCCGGCACTATTTGTCCAGGATCGGGAAGGACACTTTCAAAAAAAATCCTTTCTCCGGGGAGAAGAAAAATACGAAGACGTCGCCTCTCTCCTATTTGATTTTGATGGAGACCAGGACAACGACCTATACGTCGTGAGTGGGGGAAGCGAATTTGAGGCGGGGTCTCCAAATCTTCAGGATCGCTTGTACATCAATGATGGCAAAGGCCATTTCAGCAAATCGGATGCACTTCCGGAAGTCAATTCCAGCGGGAGTTGCGTACAGGGAGCCGATTTCGATCGGGACGGGAATATGGATCTCTTTATCGGAGGCCGGTTTTCACCCGGACAGTACCCACTCCCTCCACGGAGCTATTTGTTGCAAAAGAATGGGAAGCGTTTTGAAGACATTACCTCTTCCGTAGCCGGTCTTTCGCAGATCGGGATGGTCACTAGTGCATTGTGGTCTGATTTCGATGAAGATGGATGGATCGATCTCCTGTTGGTAGGAGAATGGATGCCGTTCACCATTTTTCGGAATGAAAGTGGTAAATTACGAAAGATGGATCCAATAGTTCCAAATTCACGGGGGTGGTGGAATATCATTAAGGAAGGAGACTTCGATAATGACGGGGATCGGGATTATGTGGCCGGCAACCTTGGCCTCAATCAGGACTACCAGGCCAGGCCCGAACGGCCCTTCGTTTTGTATGCCGATGATTTCGATCAAAATGGAAAGATCGACCCAATATTTGCCGGTTATCTCAGGCACCGGGCAAACGGCACGTTCCAACAATTCCCCTTCCACGGCAGGGATGATCTAGCCGGTCAAATCCCGGCTTTCAAAGGCGTTTTCCCTTCCTATCAGCAATATTCCGAAGCCACCTTGCAGAAGGTACTTTCTCCAACGATGAGGCAAGAAGCACGGACCTATGAAGCGCATACATTTTCGTCCAGTCTTTTCATCAATACGGGAGATGGAAGCTTTCAAATTGTGGAATTACCGGTTGCGGCCCAATTCGCGCCCATCCATGCCATCCTGGTGGAAGATCTGGACCAAGACGGCAATGAAGATCTCCTACTTGCCGGCAACCACAATCAGTCGGAGAATACTTACGGGGCACAAAATGTGTCATTGGGCACTTGTCTGTTGGGAAATGGGAAGAATGAATTCGAGGCCTTGCTTCCGGCGGAAAGTGGGCTGTTTTTGAATGATGATGTTAGGACCTTATCCCTATTGCCCATCAACTCAGGTAAGAGATTCGTGCTGGTTGGCATAAATTCGGGGCCGCTCGTTATTCTGGAATGACACATTAAGAACGCTAAAAAATGAATTACAATGAAAAAACAACTTTGTCCCAGAAAAGAGATTGGAAATATAACTCGTCTTTTAATCCTTTCCTTTCTGTTCCCCTGTCTTGCTCAAGCGCAGAACAAAGCTAAAACCAGCGAATTTATTATCGAACCGCCAACCCTGGAAAACCTGGGTTTTGAGTGGTACATAGATGGCGATGATAACCGTAACGCCACTGTACAGGTTGAGTATCGAATCGCAGGATCGGGTAGTGATTGGAAAGAGGGAATGCCCCTCCTGCGAATTGGCGGGGAGCACATTGGAAGAGCAGGAATCGATTATACGACCCCGCACATGTTCGCCGGTAGTATTTTGGACCTTAACTCCGATACGGAATACGAGGCCCGCTTTACAATGGAAGATCCCGATGGTGTCGAGGGCGAATCGGTCAAAGTTGTCAACGTTTCCACTCGTGCTGAACCAAAGGCCTATCGCGAAGGAAGGGTCAGGCATGTCTATTCCCAATACTACGAAGGCGAAAAAGAAGAGCCCCATTACCCGGGTTTGGTGTCGGCCTATAACGGTTCGAAAAACACCAAAGGGGATTGGTATGTAGTTAGTGAAGATAAAGTCCAACCGGGGGATGTCATTAAAATACATGGAGGGCTCTATCATGCAGATCTACTCAACTATCCCGATTGGAACAACATACCGTTCGACGGCACTTATTGGTTTACGGCAAAAGGCACGGCGGAACGCCCCATAGTCATCGAAGCAGCCGGAGATGGCGAAGTCATTTTTGATGGCAAAGGAGCCGCCAATCTATTTAATGTCATGGCCACTGATCATCATATTTTTCAGGGGCTTACCTTTAGGAATGTCGACCGGGTTTTCGACGCCGGCAGAAAACATCTGGCAGGTGCCAGTAATTTAACCGTACGTAATTGTCGTTTTGAGCACGTTGGCGAGGGCATCCGGACCGAATATGCCGGTTCAAAAAACTTTCTGATTCAAGACAACGTCATCCTTGGTCGCGATGATCGTTACAGGCTGTACGGCTGGGCGGCTCACCGGGAAGGCCTAATTCCCTACGGAACGCACTTATTAGATTCTTACTATGGCATCAAAGTCTATGGCTCCGGCCACGTCATTGCACATAATTCCATTGCTTTCTTTCACGATGCCATTGGTATTTCAACCTATGGCAGCCCGGAAAAAGAACAGGAATTAAAGGCGGTTTCCATCGATATCTATAACAATGACTTGCACCTTCAGGTAGATGATTTTGTTGAGGCGGATGGTGGTGTGCACAACATCCGCATCATGCGCAATCGAGGCATAAATGCCGCAGAGAACGGAATTAGTGCCCAGCCGGTGTTTGGCGGTCCGGCCTACTACATCAGGAACGTTCTATACAACGTACCGTTGGGAGGAGCACTCAAGATCCACGGTGGCGTACCGGGTCTTACAGCTTACCATAACACTTTCATCACCGAAAACAATGCCGGCGCCAAATATCCCAATTCCAATTTTCGGAATAATTTGATTCTCGGTACGGATGGACCGACGGTTGTCTCTTCTTTGCGGTTTACTACGTCCTATTCGGTGGCTGACTACAACGGTTATCGACCCAATCAAGGTCCGAAGAGTCCTCCAGACCAGTTCCGGTGGTTGACTGGCGAAGGAGAGCCGGTAGCATTTAAAACACTGGAGGATTTTCGAAAAGCCAGTGGACTTGAAACACACGGTATTACGGTCGACTATGATGTTTTTGCGGACCTTCAAAAGCCCATCCACGCATTGGAAAGAGGATTGCCCAGTCCGGTTTATCATGCAGTCGATCTCAATTTCGAATTAAACCCCAATGGAAAAGCTGTAGATGCAGGAGTTTTCATTCCCAATATCAATGACAACTTCAATGGAAAGGCCCCGGATTTAGGGGCGCTTGAAATAGGCGGACCGGCCATCATTTATGGAGCACGCTGGCTTGATCCAAAGCAGGAATTCTACCGCTGACCTTTATCCAAACCATCGAAAAATCAACCTTGAATGCAGTTCATCAAAATCACCTGTTTGACCATCCTGTTTTTCAGCTTTATCAGCTGTCAAGAAAAATCAGCAAGCCAACCGGCTGCAAAGAGAGAAACGACCAAAACAAACATCCTTTTCATATTTGCAGATGATTGGGGTTGGGGTGATCTGAGTGCGCATGGTCACCCGTATGTAAGGACCCCAAACATTGATCGGCTTATCTCGGAAGGCACTGATTTCCATAGATTCACGGTTGCCAGCGGAGTATGCTCACCGAGTAGGACTGCCGTCTTGACGGGACAATTTCCCGCCAGGTATAACATTAATGGCCATTTTGCCTGGGTTCGCAATAATGCCCGCCGGAATATGCCGGACTGGCTAGATTACGAAACGACCCTATTGCCCAGATTGTTACGGGAAAATGGCTATGCTACCGCACACTTTGGCAAGTGGCACCTTTCCAACAATATGGTTGTCGATTCGCCTCCACCGGCAAAATACGGTTTTGACGCCTATGGTGCGTTCAATTGTTCCGGCGAGCAGATGCCGTTCTACAAAGATGCAGACCATGTCGTGGCGTTTATGGAACAAACTCAAAAAGACCAAAAACCTTTTTTTATAAATATGTGGGTCCATGAGCCACATACGCCGCATCACGTGGTTCCGAAGTACCAATGGGGTTTTAGAAATTTAGCGGAGCAAGACAACATCTATGCATCGGTACTTGCACATGCCGATGATAGGATCGGGGTGGTTTTGGATGCCTTAGACCGCTTGGGTTTGACTGAAAACACGTTGGTCGTTTTCAGCTCTGACAACGGTCCGGCCAGAAGCACAGGCAATACTTCGTTGAAGACCTATCTCGATACGGCTACCGGTGTGGGTTATAATATTGCTGCCTCCAAAGGCATTACGGGAGGCAGAAGAGGCTACAAAGCGGCGCTTTTCGAAGGAGGGATCGGAGTGCCGTTTATCGCTCGCTGGCCGGGTAAAATAACGGCCGGCGCCGTCGATTCCGTATCGTTGATTTCCGCGGTAGATTTGTTGCCCACTTTCTGTGAAATTGCGGGTGTGGGCCTTCCGGAAGGTTACCAACCAGATGGCATCAGTCAGGTAGCAACGTTACAAGGTAAACCATATCCATCCCGTACCCAACCGCTTTTTTGGAAAATGAGCGGTAGCTGGCCGATCAATGAGCAAAGGCCCGACCACTGGGTTTCTTATGCCATCGTTGATCAACATTGGAAATTAGTGGCGAACAAAGACTTGAGCTACGTGGAACTCTATGACATAGCTGCGGACGTGTATGAGAAAAAAGATCTGAAAGCGGCGCATAAAGCGGTCGTAGAAGACCTGGTCGCACAAATAAGTTCATGGCGACAAACACTGCCCGAAAAGCCAAGTGAGCAATTATTCTCCGTGGAACGGCAAAGCCTGTAATGCCATAAGATACAACAATCAATACGTAAACGAATATGAATCGAATACCCATAAGATTATTCAGCTTCCTCGGTCTACTCTCCATCATCTGTGGCTTCTCCCATAATAGTTCTGCTCAGTTGGCTTTGGATGGCGTCGTGCACCAGCAATACTATGTCGGAGCTCAGCCGGACTTGGTATCAGAAGTTAGTTCCCAGCCCGCAACGGGCAAGCCCCTGATCCGGCACGTCTGGCTGGCCAATAAGAATACCCTGGCCATCACCATCGACGAGCGCACCGTGATCCACGCTAATCTTAGACCTTACCAACCACATACCGGGGATTCCATTCTTCATGAAGGCTATCATGGATATACCAAGATCTTAAAGCGGGGTGGCCATCGAATCGGTTATATCTGTGGCCCGCAAAACACGTGGTTTCGAGACTTCAACACAATCGCAGGAGAAACACTCAAGATATCCACCATTACCCACCGGGATAAGATAACGGTGAGCTCGGAGACCGACCAAAATTTTTCTACTGGTGTTCGTTCGAAAAACATGTATAGAAAATCCTATCCGATTAATAAAACACACATGTCACTGGAGCAGTCATATCCTCTGCGACACGATATTTTCCTTGAATTTGACCGGGAATTTAAAGATGGAAATAGGTATACGATCCACCTGGATCATGCTCCCCAACTACCAGATTCAATCACCTTCACTTTTGCCGATCACAGATTACGAAGTGAGGCCGTACAGGTAAATCTCCTCGGATTTGATCCGAACGATCGGAAAACGGCCTTTATGTCGGTTTGGATGGGCGATGGGGGTAGTTGTCGATATGAGGAAGACTTCAACTTCAAGGTTCTGGACGTGGTTACGGGACGCATTGCATTTAGCGGGACAACCACCAAAAAAACTCCGGGAAGTGGTGCGGAGTATACGATCGGCGGAAGCGATCAAAATCATAATTTGACCGATGTGCTCATGATGGATTTTACCAAAGTAAAAGAAGTCGGCACGTACGTAGTTGTGGTGGAGGGAATTGGCCGCTCTTTTGAATTCGAAGTCGGCCCTCAAATCTGGGACAACACCGCTCGATTGTTAATGAAAGGATTCCTGCACCAACGATCGGGCATCGCTTTGGGGCCTCCCTATACCGACTATCTACGTCCTTTAAACATGCATCCCGACGCCGGTCTGATCATTCATAAATGTGATCCGGCCCTATTTTTTGATCCACCGGTAAAACTCAGTGCCCGTGGACAAAAGGCCGTATTTGAGCGCATAAAGGCCAGCATTCTTTGGGACACGGAAATTCCCGAGGCCTGGGGCGGATGGATGGATGCCGGCGACTTTGACCAGCGCATGACCCACCTCTGGTCCGTTCGCAGGATGGCATATCTACATGATCTCAACCCTGAATACTTCCGTGCAAAAAGCTATCATCTGCCCGAATCACAAAACGCAATACCGGATGTTCTTGACGAGGGAGCATGGGGGCTGGATGTGTTCCGGCGAACACAGGGCCTATATGAAGAAGGAGCCGTAAGCTGGTGGGTGGAAGCGGTAGAACATCCGCACCAGGGTGAAACCAGCTGGACCCATTCCGTTCCGACCGCCCTGGTCCCGCCTACTCCAAGAGCCTGCATATTATACGCCGCTACGGCAGCACAGCTTTCTGAATCCATGAAAAACTATGATCCGGAAAAATCCACGGCCTATCTGAACAGCGCACTCGCCGCCATGGAGTGGGCAGATGCACATCAGAATGCTCCGGACGTTTTCGGTCGAAAATCAAAGACCTTTTACGAATCACTGGCAAGTGCACATCTCTACCGGCGTACCGGCGAAAAAACGTGGCACCTAAGGTATCAACAAACACTGGAAGAACTCTTCAAGAATGGGATTGCAAATGACATCTCAACCAATAACTATGAAGCACTGGTAGCCTATCTGCTGATGGATGAGCGGGATGTTGATACGCGTCTCCGTGAGGAGATCGAAAAGGCTATTGTCTTACTAGCGGACGATTTGTTGGCCGGTGCCGCACAAAACACCTACAGCATCTTGAAGCCATCCCAAGATATACTCAACAGAATGGCCACTTTAGGCAATAAGATCCTTCCGGTGCTAATGGCCCATGTCATCACCGGAGCAGCAAAATACCTTGACGCGCTGGTCAGTACGGTGCAATACACCTTTGGGGCCAACCCCATGAATCGAAGCTACATCAGCGGCTTGGGTGACCGTTGGTACGAACCCTTTCATCATGATTGGGCCGGCAACAACACGCCGATGCCGGCCGGAATTCCAAACTATGGGCCGGTGACACAGACCGAGACGAGCTGGGGTTGGCGTGGAATATCATCTATCGAACAGACAGAGGCCACCGGACTCTATCCGCGTATCCTGGCGAATTGGCCACATGCAGAGAAGTGCTTCAACGGTACCTGGATGCCACCGGTCAATGAGTTTACGGTATCGAGTCCCATGGGTGAATTGCTATTGCTCAGCGGTTACCTGGCAGCCCAGCGGGCAGGGGAGTTTTAGACAAGAGATAATTTGGACCGGCGAGATCCGGGTAGACATCAGGGTCAACTTCATAAATCAGGTCTCGCTGAATCCAGCTCTTGCAGCAATATCGCCTTGAGTTCGGTCACCTTTGCCGGGTATTCACCAGCCAGATCAACCCGTTCCTCATTATCTCCGGGGAGGCGATAAAGTTGATAGAGCTCTGCCTGCCGGTCGATTTCGACCAACTTCCAACCATCCTTGGTAACCAGGCAGGCCCGGGACAAATGTGGGCCCGTAAAACCATTATTAATAACAATGTAATCGTGCGTATGGGACTGGGTTTGCCCGGATAAGGCCGGAACAAAGGAAATCCCGTCTTTCCCCTCGGGTATATGCCCACCGGCCAATTCCGCGACGGTAGGCAGGATATCGTATTGTGCGGCCAGCAAGTCGGTCGTCATACCCGGTTTAATTTTCCCCGGCCAACGTACGATCATGGGGAGCTGAACCCCTCCCTGGTAACCACTGCGTTTCAGGCCGGCCCTTCCACCGGCGCCGTTAAAAATGTCGCCGGACTCGCTGGTTCTCCATTTGTTATCGGTCAAGTTGGTCGGCTCTCCCTTAGCATTGTGCCCCTCCCGATAACTTGGTTTAGGTCCGTAGTACATTTCATGGCCGTTGTCGGCCGTAAATAAAACAATGGTTTTCTCATCCAGACCCAGTTCCTTCAGTTCCTGCATGATCAGTCCGACGTGGTCGTCCAGCATCTTGATCATGGAGGCATACTTCTTTTCGGCCAGACTCATGCTCGGATGATCGGCAAAATCGGGGTGCAACTCGGGAATGGCCACGGGGCCATGTGGTAATTGTGTCGGGTGATACAGAAAAAAGGGCTCGTCTTTATGTTCCCGGATGTACTCCAGGATGTCGTGAATAAAAACTTCCTGGGAATAGGTTTCCCCTCCGGAACCTACCGGCTCATCCCCTTTTTCCGACATCTTTCCCGCATTCGCGTGGGGGTTACCTTCCAAGGGTCTCTTTTTTCCATTCACCCATAAATACGGCGGATAAAACCCATGCGCTCGAGCGTGGTCATAATAGCCTACATGGTGGTCCCAGCCAAACCGTTTCACGCGTTCGCTCCAGGTAAGAAAACCGCTGTCCAGCTTGCCGAATTGAGCCGTGTGATAACCGGCCCGCTGAGCCACTTGTCCCAAAAAAACTTCGTGTTGCTGTATGGGACGTGCATTGACTTGGAGCTTGGTAAAGCGGTTTTGAAATTCCTCTTCAGAAATGCGCCCTGCATCTCGTTGCACGATCAACCCTGCTTTGGTGTGGTTCCATCCGTTGATCCTTCCATCGTGCATTCCCGTCAACAGGGAATACCTTGCCGGCGCACAAAAGGTGCTGCCGTAGTAATTCGTGAACCGAAGACCCTCGCTGGCTAATTGGTCAATATGAGGTGTGGTAACCACCTGCTGACCGTAACATCCGAGCATGCCGATACCCAGGTCATCGGCGTAGATCAAGACAATATTGGGAAGCAACTGATGATCCTGCGCCGTGTTGGCATCTGGAGGCTGACAGTCGGTCAGTACCAGCATCGAAATTAGAGCAGAAATGATCAATAATTGATTGATTCTGAATCCCATTAAAGCAAACATTTATTGCTGAACTTAAAAAATACCAAAAATCGTTTCCGTGCCCCAGAAGTGTTGTCGATCAAAATACACCACATCTTATCAAAATTCCGGAAAACAATGGTAAATTTAAAATAGAGGTTCGCATAAGCGAAAACTCGTTGCTTATTCAAAGTGGAGCAATTCCCAACGAATGGGTACATAGGCTTGATAAGACCAACTTTAAACAATAACCAGATGATTGGCTTTAGAGATCCAGTAAATGATAAAATCGGGATGATCATCATCCTTATGTTTTTGTTTTGTTCTTGCACTCAAAAAGAAGAGCCGACCCAAACAATTGTTGATCCCCTCGACAATTATACGGATTGGGCGATCTATCGTGGTGATAAAAAAAGCAACCAATACTCAGAGTTGGCCCAAATACATGCTGCTAACGTGCATAATCTGGAATTAGTCTGGCAGTACGAGACGGGTGATGCGGATGCTAAGTCGTCCATGCAAGTCAATCCCATCATTGTAGATGGCTTGATGTACCTGTCAACTCCCAGCCTGAATGCAGTGGCATTGGACGCTGCTACCGGTGAAGAGGTTTGGGTTTTTAGATCTTCCAAGTATAACGAAAACCAACAAGTGTTAAAAGGAAGAACCCGTGGTGTTACTTATTGGAGTGCCGAAGACGGTAGTGGCCAACGCATTTTCCTTTTCGTAAAAAACAGGGTTTATGCCTTGGATGCAAAGACCGGTGAACCCATATCCACTTTTGGGGAGGGTGGTTTCATTGACTTGCGGAAAAACTTGGACATGGATCCGAACAAGGCGTCAATAGAGGTGACCTCACCCGGTATTATTTACGGTAATATTTTGATGGTAGGTTCCCGCGTTCCGGAAGGGTACAACTCTACCCCGGGAAACATCCGAGCCTACGATGCCGCCACCGGGGATTTCAAATGGGTATTTCATACCATCCCGCAAGAAGGGGAATTCGGTTTTGACACCTGGCAGTTTGTGGAAGGAGAAACGTACGGCGGCGCCAATACCTGGAGTGGTTTTTCCGTGGACGAGGAGCGTGGATGGGTATTTTTAGCTACCGGATCACCCGCCTACGATTTTTATGGCGCCAATAGAAAAGGAGAAAATTTGTTCGGCAACTGTGTTCTGGCACTCAATGCAAGCACCGGAGAGCGTATCTGGCATTATCAAACGGTTCATCACGATATTTGGGATTACGACAATCCTTCTGCTCCGATCCTGGTCACCATCAAAAATGGAGACCATCGAAAAGATGCAGTCGTTCAACTCACAAAAACAGGATTTGTATTTGTACTGGACCGGGAAACCGGCGTGCCGCTCTTCCCAACGCCCGAAATACCAGTCCCGCCCTCTCAGATGGAGGGAGAAGAAACGTGGCCCACCCAACCCATGCCGGTCAAACCCGAGCCACTAAGCCGACAAGGAATTACCGAAGCCGATCTCACCAATATCTCGGAAGAAAGTCATGCCTTCGCCCGAGCGCAATTTAATCAATACCTGTCGGCCATCCTGTACGAGCCCCCCTCCGAAAAGGGAACGTTGACCAGTCCCAGTGTACTGGGTGGAGTAGAATGGCAGGGAGGTTCATTCGACCCCTATTCGAATGTCCTCTACGTCAACGCCAACAATGTCGCCAGCATTTCCAAATTAAAAAAAGTATACGAATCTGATGAAACGGCTGAAATGGGAACCGTACAATTAGGTGCTTCTCTCTATAAAAAAGATTGCGCCTCTTGTCATGGTCTGGATCGCAAAGGCATTCCTCCGGCCTATCCGCCGGTGATCGGCCTCCGTACCACCAAAGCCGAAATCGCTGCAATCATCAGAAACGGTAAAAACATCATGCCGGCTTTTCAACAATTCGACCAGGAAGAAATCCAAGCCATTACGGACTTTATCGCCAGCGATGCCCCTACAGTGATCCAAGGTGCGGACAGTCTAAACCATTCCTTCAGATATCTTCACACCGGTTATGACCTCTTTTTGGATCAGGAAGGATACCCGGCCACGGCGCCGCCTTGGGGCACCTTGAATGCGATCGACTTGGCCACCGGTGAATACATCTGGAAAAAACCTTTAGGGGAATATCCTCAACTGGTCGAACGAAACGTTCGCCATACCGGCACTTTAAATTACGGCGGTGCAGTTGCAACGGCCGGAGGTGTTATTTTTATTGCAGCTACGGCCGATGAAAAGTTCAGGGCTTTCGAAAAAAGTCGAGGTCATTTGCTCTGGGAGTACGACCTGCCCGCCGGGGGCTACGCCACCCCGAGTGTTTACATGCAAAACGGGCGCCAATACGTTGCCATAGTAGCAGGCGGAGGTGGTAAAAACCGCACTCCATCTGACGATGCCATCCTGGTATTCGCACTGCCGGATGAAACGGAAGGGGCAGAAAGTACATCCGCCAATGAAGACCTCGGTAGCGAGGAGTGGATTTCCCTTTTTGATGGTGAAACACTGGATGGGTGGGTTCACATGAATGGTTCGCACACTTACACGGTCGAAGACAGTTCCATCGTGGGACGGACCATTCCCAATAGCCCGAATTCCTTTTTGTGCTCTCTTCAAGAATTCGGCAATTTTGAATTCGAATGTGAAGTTACCGTGGATGACATCACGAACCAGGGCATTCAGTTTAGATCATCCGCACGCCCCGTTACCGAGCGGGACCATCCCTCCTGGCGCGCCGGAAGGGTGTGGGGCCCACAAATGGAAATTAGAAGAAAGATGGGAGAAAAATCCATTACGACCGGCGTGCTTTACGGCGAAGCCCTGGGTACCGGATGGCTTTCCAGCAAAGAAAAAATGGAAGCATCACACGATTATTTTATTCCTGAAGGATGGAATAAAATTCGAATTGTGGCGGAAGGACCGCGCATGCAAACCTTCTTGAATGGATATCTCATTGAAGATTTGACCAACGAAGCAGTATATAAAACACACCCCAAAGGATTCATTGCTTTGCAAATTCACGGTATTAAAGGGGAGCGCCAGTTTACGATGAAATGGAGAAAAATTAAGATCCGCCCGATTTAGAAAGCGTGTATTTTGAATTGCTCAGAAATCTTCAGCAAAGCCATTCATCCGTTCGATCCGATGGCCAATCCAGAATGTTGTTTAACCTTCCTTATTTTTTGGGTAAGCTGCTCGGAGGATCTAATTTAAGCTCCACTTGCCCTTTCTACCAAGGACATTCGCCAGTTTCAGGATAAAACTCTTCACTAAAGAATTTTCCCGTTGGGCCATCGTTGTCAATCAATGCATATTTGATGATACGTTTTGCTGCATCTTCAGTAGTCCCTGTTCCAAGGTTGTTGTTAAAATCAGTTTTGGTGAAACCAGGATCCACCATATTGACCTTGACCAATGTTTCTCGCAACTCATACGCCAAATTAATTGAATACATATTCAACGCCGACTTTGAAGATTGATATACCGCTCCTTTGTAGTGATAATATTTATTGGATTCATCAGTTGCCAAAGTCAGTGACCCTTGACTCGAGCTCACATTAACAATACGGGGTTCGGTAGATTTTTTTAATAATTCTATAAATGCCTGCGTTACTCTAATTACTCCATAAACATTTGTTTCATAGACCTTTTTGAATAAATCTACGCTTGACCCAAGTGCTGATTGTGGCATTCCACCACTTATTCCGGCATTGTTAATGAGGACATCCAACGCTTCCATATTTTTTTCTATTTCCCTCTGCGCATTATCCACTGATTCTTGATTATTTACATCTATTTGTAGGGCCCGAACATTTTTCAAGCCTTCATTTTTAAGCTTGGTAGCTGCCGCCAAGCCATTTTCTAATTTTCGGCATCCTAGGTAAACCAAAAACCCTTCTCCTAAAAGCTGTCTAGCCGTTTCAAAGCCAATACTTTTGTTTGCTCCCGTAATTAATGCAGATTTCATTTTTCTCTATTTTGAATTGATAAAATGATTAACAATACAAAGATCACGTATCGAAAAATGAAATCATTTGCCATTTGGCAAAAAGTGATGTTAACGGATTTTTCTTCTAATTCGACTTAGGGATGACTGTGTAATTCCCAAATAAGAAGCCAAATAAGAAAGTGGAATGCGGTTAGCCAGTTTCGGGAATTTTTCCAGAAAGCTGAGATATCGAGTAGTAGCATCTTGTTCAACCAAAGGGCTTCTTCTTTCGAGTTTTTCCATCAAGGCTTTCTGAACGATTTTATTTACGATTGCATCCCAAACCAGAATGGTTTTCGACAAATCTTCCCAGTCTTTCTTAGAAAACACCAAAAGCTTGCATGTTGTAACAGCTTGTACATAGTCTGAAGCAGCAATTCCGGCTTCAAAGTGTTGATAGTCCACAATCAAATTATGCTCATCAACGAAGTATTTGGTAATTTCTTCCCATTTATTGTTGTAGTAACATACGCGAAGTATTCCTTCCAAAATGAAACCAACTTGACGCGGAATTTTCCCAGCTTCTGAAAAATAGTCGTCTTTACGAAGTTCTAATTTTGTTGCTTTCTTCGAAATAAAAGCTATTTGCTGTTGATTTAAATTACCAAACTGTAAAAAGTATGCAATAAGATCTTCCATTGATACAAGATAACCGAAAATGTCTTTGCAGGATTTGCCATTTGACAAAAAAGTGTTCGAGCTGGGAACGGGCAGAGTACTAATCGTTAGGAATTCCAGGCCGTTAGGTCTTGACTATAGAAATAAGTGTAGATGTAAAGAGAGTAGAATATAACACATCTAGGAGCACTTCCTTCTCCTACCCTAAACTCGATGTCCGTCCGGATGATCTTCGTGTACTTCAGCAGCTATTCCAGCTAACAGAAATCTCATGGTGAGTAAGCCAAGGCATCGAAAAGAGCAGGCAGATTACCTGCTCAAAAGAATTTTCAAAGAAAGTTAATTGATAAGCGAAGGATTCTACCGAAAAGAATGTCTAATGAACCTAGAAATTAATTTTTAAAAGAAAAGAAATACAATGAAGTACTTCTCAACATTATCACTTTTCCTTCTTTTGGCAGTATTTGCTTCAATTTCATCCTGTAAAGATGAAGATGACGAACCTTGTATCGAAACCACCTGGTACCAGGATGAGGACGGAGATGGTTTGGGTAACCCAGGAGTCAGTCTAGACGCCTGTGAACAACCAGATGGATATGTTGCCGACAACTCAGATACGGATGACACGGGTGGCAGCAATACGTTACACGCAGCATTCGCAGAGTTTGACAGTGTTAATCTTGACATCTATCTCGATGGTGACCAAGTAGTTATAGAATCCAATGGCTTGCCAAACCATACTTCTCCCTACTGGTCAAATACTAATGAACGAACGATCAACGGGCCAATGGGACCGCATACTACCCCAGCTGCAGCCGAAGACCATCCGCTATTTGTGGCCCCAACAGCAACTTCTTTTGATCAAATGGCACCGGGAAATATTGATGATTTTAATGGTTCTTATACCTTGAGAGTGCCGGTTAATCCAGCATTAGCATCATCTAGCTCTAGAACAGGTTTAGGGCCCATTGGTATCGCCGTAAGTGGTTCGATGATTTATAATGATGAAGAAGGCCCGAATGTCCCCTTAGATGATGCCGTTGTCTCATTGGACTACAATGGAGCACACACCGGACCACAAAGCTACCACTATCATTTGGAACCTACGGCTTGGACAAATGATGACGGTAATTTAGTAGGCATTATGTCTGACGGGTTCTTTATCTATGGTCGTAGAGATTATGATGGTAACTATCCGACGGATTTGGATGCTTCAGGCGGTCACATTGGCCCAACTCCTCATAATCCGGATGGGGAAGAGTATCATTATCATATCCAAAACGAAACTTACCTCAACCAGTATTATATTATATTTCCTGGAGACTTACAAGGTACACCCAATGATATTCGATAGACTTTGCTCAATGATATTGTTATTGATTTGCTTGAATGCCTGTCAGGGTTCAAAATCTAGACCGTTACAAGTCAATTTCAATAGCCAAAAACCGATTGATGTCGATTCATTGATTTTGGTACCTGAAAAAGGTCTTGTCTATTACTTGGGCAAGCCCTTTTCAGGGGTTTCTACGTCCTATTATTCCAATGGGAAAATTGCTGCTAGCAATGAATATTTGCGGGGCAAAAAACACGGACTTTGCAAAAAATGGTTTGCCAATGGTGTAATGAGCTATGAGAGTGAATACCTCAACGGCAAAAAAAATGGAGGTACGCGAACGTGGTGGAAAAACGGCATCCTTCGTTCTGAATCGCAATTTAAAAGTGGGGTCTCTAACGGCACTCAAAGACAATGGTACCAGAGCGGCGCGAAGTTTAAGACGAGAAACCTGGTTAATGGGAAAGAAGAAGGGCTGCAACGGTCTTGGCGGGAGAATGGCAAATTATACAATAATTACGAAGCCAGAAACGGTAGAATTTTTGGTTTAAAAAGAGCAACATTGTGTTATGAGCTTGATAACCAAAAAATTAAAATCAACAACTAATCTTACGCATACGAAAGATTAGTGTACCTCTTTTCCCGGGGAGGAATGGGTTCAAGTTTTTTTTGGTTCCCTTTAGAGGTTATTTACAACACCTCCCCCAACGGCACCGCATCCATATCCGCAAAAGACTTGTTCTCACCCCCCATCCCCCAGATGAATTTGTAATTGGTGGTGCCGGAGCCGGCGTGAATGGACCAGGAAGGAGAAATGACTGCTTCCTCATTTCGGACCGCGAGATGCCGCGTCTCCTGCGGCTGCCCCATAAAATGCATGACCAGATGGTCGCCCGGTAGATCGAAATAAAAATAAACTTCCATCCTGCGGTCGTGTAAGTGAGGCGGAAAAGTATTCCAAACATTACCTTCTTTCAATTCCGTAATTCCCATGACCAATTGGCAGCTTTGGATGCCGTTTTCGTGAATGCACTGATAAATGATGCGTTCATTAGAAGTAGATGGATCCCCCAATTCGACCTTGTTTACCTCGGCCTTCACTCCCAAAGCTGTTGGGTATTCATGATGAGCCAGTGTAGAATTCAGGTAAAACTTAGCGGGGTTCGCAGAATCCAAGCTTTCGAATAGCACTTCCTTTTTTCCCTTTCCAATGTAAAGTGTATCGAGGTTATTCAAGGGGTACTGCTGACCGTCGACGGTGATTTTTCCCGGGCCGGCAATGTTGATGGTTCCCAATTCTCTGCGCTCCAGAAAATAAGTGGATTTCAATTGATCGTAACTCGGTAACTTTATGCTTTGCCCACTCGGAACGATGGCTCCGAAGATGAAACGGTCATAGTGTGAATAAACCAAGTGAATCGCCCCGTTTTCTACGATGCCGGGACAGTGAAACTCCGATCTTAAACGTGTAGTATCGTAGGATTTCACATCAGTCGGATTTGTAGCGTATTTGGTCTTCATGTAACTTATGATTAAATGATTGGTTGATTGTTTTGCAGCTTCTGTAAACGCAGCAGTGCTTCGAGATAGTAATAGTCGGCATAAATGATGGCGTGATCAATTTCACTTCCATTTGGGTAATGGCCCGTAGAATGCAGTAAAAAGGCGGGATTTTGCTGCCTGCTTTGGAAGACGGGGGTCGATAGCACCCGAAGCATTTCCAAAGCTTGACCCCGGTAGTAAATCGCTTTTTCCGGATCAGGCAGGTAAGTGGCCAATTCCAATAAGGCCGACGCAGTAATAGCTGCGGCCGACGCATCCCGCGGTTCCTCCGAGTTATTGGGAACATCAAAGTCCCAGTAGGGAATCCGGTTGTCTGGCAATCTATCCAAGTAGACATCCGTGACTTTCTCCGCAATGTCCAGAAAACGTGCATCCCCGGTTGCTCGATAAACCATGGTAAATCCATAGATCGCCCATGCCTGACCACGCGCCCACAACGATTCATCAGCAAAACCCTGGTGCGTCACCCCTTTGATCTTTTTCCCGGTCGAAGGATCGTACACCACCACATGATAGGTAGTGTAGTCATATCGAAAATGGTTGTTCATGGTTGTTTCAGCGTGCCTTTCCGCCATATCGTACAAGATGTGCGCTCCTCCGTTACGGCTTGCCCAAAAGAGCAGCTCCAGATTAATCATATTATCAATAATGGTATTGTGTGGCCAATTCATCTTGTCGACCATAATGGGCCAGGAAAGCATCGTGCCCACCTTTGGATTGAAAAGATCGGCTAATTGATGCGCTGTTCTCAATAGGATCTCTTGGTAATCAGAACGTTTGGTCAATCGATGACCGTGACCAATGCTGTTATAAACCTGAAAACCCAGGTCGTGATCTACCGCGGGACGGTTGGACAGTGGAATCAACAAATTGCTGTACTGCTCCGCTTTGATTTTCCATGTTTCGTCATTGGTGGCTTCGAATAATTGCCATAGAATTCCCGGCCAAAAACCACTGGTCCAATCCCTATAATTCACCAGATTCCAATGCTGTTCACCCGGCGGAACATTCCGCGGCATTAAGAGTTGATCGGACAATTGTGCCAGCGTTTTAATGGCTTGTGCCACGCAATAATCCAGGTTTTCTTGTAGGTTAAGTTCGATTTCCAGCATTTCCAAATAATGTTTCAATTACGTAGGTATACTTTGAAGTCACTATAATTTGCGGACCTGGTGAACATATGCCGAAGGCCGATCCTTCCTTCCGTAATCGAATCCGACTTTGGGAGATCCCAAGAATACTCTTCTGTCTTTTCCCCTCCCATTACTTTAAGGTAAAGTTTAGCAGCTGTTTTGATCCAGGTCATCCTATAAGTAACTCCGGTGAGAAATAGTCCGGTATTGTAATGAGCGGGTGGTATTTCCATATCATCAAAAGAGACCTCGTCGGTGACGGGGTATTGCCTAATCCTTATGTAATCGGCTTCAGGGTCGTCATTGACCATGTTAAAAGCAGCATAACTGATGTGGAGGGTTTTCATATAATGGTAGTATTTACTCATGGTCGGAACCTTTCGAAAATCATTCCATTTTGAAATATCCGTATCAAAAGAGTCCTTACCAATACCGGTTGCCTGAATGTACAGGATGTTGACATTGACCATTTGTGAATCCGTACGGGTATAGTTGTATTCAATTTTGATATCTCCCTTGAACGATTCCTTGGTCCATAGGACGGCATGATGAGCGTCGTTTCGATTCACCGGCCCGGCACTGAAATCCATTCCTTTTTCGGAGTGTTCGATGGTCGCAAGTTCTCCATCTAGAAACCAATTGGTCTTCCAATCGGCGGTGCAGGGGTCGGAGAATTGCAAGGTCCAATCCGCCAATTGATTCAATTCTGTAAAATGGCTCTGCTCTCCGGTTTTACAACCGAATGTCAATAGCAGGAGCATCCACCCCTGCATTGTAAGCAGCTGCTTTCTTGTTTTGTTTCCCCAGCGTCCCTTTTTCACATCTGAGTGTTGGATCATAATTCAATCATTCTGAAGGCGCCGGCCTCAAAGTCTTTTTTTCTTTCCTTATAAGAAATGGTTGCGGCGACTTCATTATGTAAATAAAACTTACCTTGTTTTTGCTCCAGAACAACATGGCCTTTTTCGGTGGTAACAATGGAACATTCATTGGATTTAAGCTCTCTTCCATGGGCCATAAACAATACCAGGTCTCCATCTTTTTCCTTGCCCACCAGGGCGTAAGCAGCGTCGGAAGACATGGTTTTATAGGTTGCGGTCTTACCTTCAATCGATGAGAATACAAAGTCCTCACGTCCTGATTGATGGATAATGTGAAGTCCGGCAAAATCCTTGCTTCCACCTTCATCAGCAAAACCCTTTGTGGATGAAATGCTTTTGCCTGCGGCAGATGTAAACGGCTCATAAACCGAAACGAAGGGATGTTCCCAAGCCTCTCCATGTTGACGAGCAACAAAGGTCAAATAAGGCGTTTTCCCCACCTCATACGGCAGTTCGCCATTGCTGCGAAATGCCTTATTCGGTGGCGATTTAATGGAAAATACCTCACGCCCCTCCGTGCCTTGCATCCAAAGATTCATGAATACATCGTCCTTTCCCTCCGGCATATCGATTTTCCACTCAGCCTGATAATCATCGTTGATATGTACCGACTGTTTATCCCACATGTAATCCAGGGCATAAAGGTGTCCGCCGGCAAAGCCCATTTCTTCACTTGGAGAAAGCGCTAGCGGCTTGCCTTTAGCATCCATTACCCGCATGCTCTGTCCTAAATTATGATAGTAGTAGTCGTGGAATTTATCGCCTTTGCGTTGCTTTTTTGATCGAAAAATATCGATGTAATACCCGGTGTTTTCACCTGTTCTGACAATGCTCACCAACCGATTCTGGTCACTGCGGCTTTCCGGTTCTAAAAAATAGACATTGGCATAAGTAATGTCGGGATAATAACCTGCTCTTTGTTCCGATTTTGGGTAGGCTCCCATCAAATCAAAAGCGTGGTAACTCAGCATCTCGGTATAGGAGGAAATCCCGTCGACCATGACGGTATTATGTGCCGGAAACTGAGAATAATACTCCAGGTAAATGGGTTGAAGATAACCGGCACCTTTGCCCGGGTCGGCGCCTTGGACAAAACCCTTCCCGTACAATTCCATATTGATCCCATTGGCGTGCATGTGGTTACCCAGCGAACCATTCAGGGAAATCATCATGCCATCGGTCCCCTGCCCTATTCTTTGCACGTGCCAACTTACATTGGGCGCATAAAAAGTTGGTGTGATGTAGTCGCTCCATTTACCCGCTTGATAATCGGGGTTCAATTGCAGAGGTTTGCTGGCAAAGAGGGAAGAAATATTTGCTCTATGCCTTCGTTGTCTGCCGGGTCGGTCGACATCGCGATTGAACAAACGGTACATAGCGGTAAACTCTTTTTCCATTCTTTCGTCGCCATTCTTCTGGGCGATCCTGATCATGTCGCTCATAGCTTCCGTGGAAAGCGGGCCGTAGTAGGTATCTCCAAATGCCACAATTTGTCCGTTTGGAAATAAATATTGCGGCAACATTGTAACCGCTTTTTCCATTACCGGTGTATGGGGCAAAATATTGTGGTCGAAAGTATGTTGAAAATCCTGAATAAATCGGGTCAAATCTTTGGTGACGCCCAAGGAATATCCGGGGCATTCCGCCCAAACGCCATTGTTTTCATCATAACCGTAATCCATGAACTTGGTAAGAGACCACTGACGTGCTGAAGTTACATTCAAAACATAATCAATGTAATAGGCTCGTCCTTTTCCATCTTCATAAGACTCATTGTCCTCCAGAACCATGGCGGCTTTTAAAATGATTTTTGCCTGATGTAGGTTCCAATTGTTCTGCGGAACACCATTTTTAATGATCTGTTCGGTCCATTTTTTAATGGTCGCATCATATCTGATAATCTTTTCCGGATGATTGGCCTCGATGTACTGATGCAAAAAATCATAGAGCTCAGCGATGCTTCTCAAAACTCCTTCGTGAATCACCTGGAAATTTGTTAAGCCGACGAGGGTCTGAATGTGGCCGTTCAACAAGTCGATGGGTTCGCTGCGGTAATACATACCCTCCATATAAGTATCGAAAACGTCGAAAGCAAATTTTGCAAAACGTTCATCTTCCTCCAGCCAGTAAAGGAAAGATGCATCACGGGCTAGTCCAATAATCTCCTCATTGATCGAATAAATGATGCGGCCTGTTTTCGAGATTTCAACCCATTCAAACGGGTGCCCTTCTTTACTGCGGTTTGGCAAGTATAATCCTCGGGGATCATCCATGTAAGGCAAGATTTCTTCCAGTTTTGGTTTGCCGTAAGGAGTTGTGTAATCCCGTGACCCGCACAACCGGACGGTTGGAACCGGGGCTTCTCCATCGGCATGAGCATAGTTGACGCCATTGACGTAGATATTGGTTGCTTTGGTTTTCCAGTACATCTGCAGGCGAGACACCATCCACTCCGGATCGTCTACATGGCGTTCAACATGTTGATCGATTCGTTTGTGCATTTCAAGTAAAATCAGCTGAGCCCAATCCTCCTCATTAATGGTTTTCTCCAGACTGCCTTTCTCCTCCTCCGTAATATAGATTCGGGGATAGCCCTGCGGCAAATTTTTCGGAATTGGGATTCTATTGGATTCCTGGGCAAAAGTCCAATTCCCCGGGAAGATAAGCAGGAGGATTATTTGAAGATTTATCCTCACTAAAACTGAACGGTGATCACTCATGATGTATGCGATAAGTTTACCTAATCTTGATGGAAAAGTTCACTGAAATCGAACTTCTTTGACAAAATCGTTCATGGTCACTTGCTCTGCCGCCACTCGTTTGCCATCGAGCATGATGTTTTGGAAGAACACCCCTTCAATGGTATGCTCTTCGTCGTATCCGATGAGCTCCATGCTTGCATGATTTCTTATCAGGTAAGGTTTCCAGTCGGAACCATCCTGAAAACCGGTCAACGTCGTATCGATCGGAGCGGAAATCGCCGATATGTCTTTAAATGTAACATTTCGGATATTTCCTCGCTCTTCCGTTTTGGTCCAACGCGTCTTGCCAATCCAGCAGGAGATGAGTCGCCTTGCCTCTTCAATTCTTATGTTTTGAAAAGTAACGTCACTGATCACGGCATCATCACAATGATAGACGCGGAGAGCCGTTTCTCGCCCTACATCGTGAATGACATCGCAGTCTTCGAACAGCACCCGGCTTACATTTTCACGCACTTCGGCTCCAATGCTCAAAGAATGAGCCAATTCGTTCCATACCACGCACCTACGGGTATGAATATTCTCCACTTCTCCTCTACCTTCAAATGATTTAATGACAACAGCATCATCCAAGGTGCGCATAAAGCAATTTTCAACCAGGACATCGCGGCTGTTGGAAATGTCTACCCCATCCGAATTGCCACGCCAGCCAATGATTTTAATGTTGTCAACGTGAATGTTATCTGAACTTTGGATTGGTATGGTCCAGTGGCTGGGATCGCAAATAGTGACACCTTCGATTTTTACCTTATTGGACTTCTGGGCAAATATGGTATACCGTCTATTCGCTCTGGGAATTGCGGACTGGTCGACGATTCCTCTACCCCGAACGGTAATGTTGCTTCCTTCCAGGAAAAAAGTTGGCGGGTTTCTCAGCTCTCCACGCAATCCCACCTTTTTTTCGTCCGGATCCGATCCACAGCGCAAATAAGCCCCTCCGGCAATGTATACCGTCGCGTTGTCTTTCACGGCAATATGGGTTACATCATGAATTCCGGGTCCGAAAAAGATGACATTCGGATCGTGGAGGTCCGGAATGTCTTCCTCAAAGGGATTGGCAAAAATATGCAGAGACTCATGCCAGTCGCCCTTTACCTCAATGGTCAGGTTGCTTGGTTCACGGAGGGTAAAGGCGATATTATTTCCATCTATCTTTGGCTTTACACCAAGAGAAGTCGGCAATACTTTGACCGAACTAACCATCTCCGGATAGGCCACTTTTATTGCTACCGCTTCCCTCATGTCGAACGAAGCAAAAGAAGCAAATCCAAATTCGCTGCGCGAATGGTTGAGGCGTGGGATCGGTTCGCTTGGTGGAATTTTGGTTTTGTACACCGATACTTCTTTTCCCTCTACTTCTACGGTGAAAGCTTGCGAAAGCTCGATGCCATCCGGAGTGGGGTAAATCTTAACTTTTTCGATATTAGGCCTACAGGATATCAAGAAGAATAATCCACCAATCACTACGAGCATCCACCGGGGCACTATGGCCATGACTTGATTGCCTGTCTTCAAAAAATCTGGGTCTTTGTTATAGGTATTCATAAGTATTTTATCATTGTTTGGTTTTCTGTACTCATCAAATTTTAACCGGAAAGCTTACCCTGCTGAAATTACGAGTATTGTAAGCTAGTGATTTTTTTCCTTCTAATTCTGGCACCGATTGATCGAAGCACCACACCAACTGAAAGAATCAGCGTGCCACACAGGGATATGTATATTCTTGATTCCCAACTGTTGGGAATCAGGTTTAGCAGCATGACGAAACCTCCGTAGATGAGGCAAAGTTTGCTGAGGACATCGTATTGGCGGCGGTCATTTTCCTCTGTTTTCCCGTGTTCATCTTCCATGCGCAGGGGCGTATTCATTTCGACAAAAAACGCTTCTACCTGCCGCTCATAGCCCTCTGTCTCCCATTTGTAGAAGAGCATCGAAGCAAAGTACCAGGCCGTGCAGACCACAAATAGTGCACCGGTCGTGATGGCTATATTCAGATCGCTTAATTCTTGCCCGGTAAAAGCTTCCTGCGGTGAGAAAAGTGCACTAATGAAGTCATTGGTCAGGACGACCCTAAGCATAATCGCCAAGACAAATCCGACCAACATCGTACTCCAGGCTGACCAGGCTGGCGTCTTTTTCACAAAAATGCCGAAAAACAGCGGTATCGTGGACGGGATGCCGATGGAGGCGGCAGCTATCAATAAGAGGTCGAACAGTGGTGTTGACTTCAATCCCTGAAAATAGACGGCCATCGACATCATCAACACTCCATTGACCAGGATAAAGATCCGGCCAATCAGGATTTGTTTGGATTCAGAAGCATGGCGGTCGACGATCCGGATGTAAAAATTTCTAACGAATGCACCGGAGGACACATTCAAGAATGTATTAATGGTGGTTAATGTTGCCGCAAAAATTGCACAGACCAATAGCCCCAGCAGACCCGTTGGTAGCAAGGTTTGTGCCATGGCGACGTAGGCCGCTTCATTGGGATTGTTCAGCATGGGAAACTCCACGGCGAGATTGGGATGAAAGTAAGTGGCTGCAAGTGCCGGAATCATCCAGATCGGAGACAAGATCAAATAGCCGAAGATCGAGATCATGGTCGATCGACGAGCATCTCGGCCATTCTTAACGAATACGTACTTAGCCCCTCCGGTGGTCGTCATACTATTGTTCTGGACCAGTTGGTTAATCAGTAGCGTTACGGCAAAAAATACGACCACCCACGGTCGATCAAATAGCGACCAATTGGTATGCGCTTCCGGTATTTTTTCCAGGAGTCCAGCCAATCCGCCGATTTGTGGATGAGACAGCGTCAGAAACACCATGACCAGCGTAATGGATAATACGATCAGCATTTGTACAAAATCGCCGGCGGTGGCAGCCCAGGAACCTCCGAATAGGGTCATCAGACATACTACCGAACCCAGTAGCACAATGAGCAAAGTAATATTCACCCCAAATACGCCGTACATAAAGATGGAAATAGTATAGAGATAAATGCCGCCCAGGACCAGGTTGGCGAAAATCGGCAGCCAGGCAAAAACCTGCTCATTGGTATTGCCAAAACGTTTTCTAATCGCCTCGATGGCGGTCACTACCCGCATCTGCCGGAATTTGGCGGCCGTAAATAGATAGGTAAACAGGTAACCGACGATATTACAGGCGAACAGCAAAAGAAAAAACGTGCCAGTTTCATAAGCCTTGGCAGCCCCACCCGTGAAGGACCAGGCTGAAAAAGTGGACATAAAAGTAGAGCTTCCTACCACCCACCACAGCATGTTTCCGCCACCGCGAAAGAAATCACTGGCCGATTTGCTAAAGCTTTTATAAACCGGTCCCAAGAGGAACATGAAGGCCAGGTAGAATACGACCACGATGTAATCATAAATAGTCATAGCAAGGGTCTCTCGTTTAAGGTATCAGTCGACAAGATTAATGGGCAATCCCGACCCGCGTGCAGGATCCGGTCGCATATTGTTATGCCTTCCCCAGGGTGGCGGGAACTTGCGGGAAACGTCGCCGGTTTGAAAGATAAAAGTGGTTACCAGACCAATACAATCGAGTAACCACTAAAAATCAAATAGCCTCTTAATATCCTGGATTTTGTAATAAATTCGGATTCAAACTAGTTTGAGAGGTCGGTAGCGGAAATAAATAATGGTGTCTGGCAAAGTTACGGGTGGATGAAGGTTGTACAACCAGACATCTCCTAAGGCCAACTCCGGTTGCGGCGGCTTCTTCGGCAAAACCATATTTAGAAGGATCATACAAGTCAATATTGTTTTCATAGGCAGTACCTTCTATCACCGCCCCGTATATGGTCTGACCTAGTTCTTCCTCTGCGATGCCCCATCTTCTTAAGTCCGTATACCTCGTTGAGCTTTCTGCGTAAAGCTCAATGGTACGCTCCCTTCTAATTTCTGTTAATAAGTCCATGTTGTTAGCCGCCAAAAAAGAATTGCTGATGGGTGGTAGACCGGCTCTGGCCTTCACCAAATTGATGGATTCATCCATTTCCGCGTCCGTTAGACTTCCATTCAATTCATACAAAGCTTCAGCGTACCACAGGTATACTTCCGCCAGACGAATAAATGGCATGTCATAGCTTTCCGTTCTCGTTGCTCGGTAGGCATCTGCCGATCCCCAATTCCAGCTCATGAACTTCGAATTGAAATATCCATTGTTATTTGTTCCATCTAAAAGTACCTCTCCGGTCTGTGGTATTTTACCAAGGGATTGATGAAAGGTAAAATAAGCTCTCATCCGGTAATCTCTATCCTTAAACTCATCTTGTGTTTCGGAATACCCTTGGAACAAAGGAGATTGATCGATCGGCAGGCCATCCGTGCACAGAAACAGATCCATCATTTTTCTGCTAGGCTTTGTCCGGCCTTGATAAACATGACTAACTAGTGTATTGGCTTGTCTAAAAATAAAATCATATTTAGCGTAGAAAATAAACTCTTTATTAGTCGATTTGTCTAATCCTGCCGGGTTGGATCCGCCGTCTTCCAGATTAAACAAAAAATTAGAGCTTAAATTATCAAGATCATTGTTGTAATCCCATAATTCAAAAGTACCGGCATCCATAATGGATTTGGTTAAAGTGACCACCTCTGCCAGATAGAGATTTATGTTGGCGGCATCATAACCGTTGCTGCCAGCTCCTGCAGAGCTGCCATCTCCATCAGTACTGTTGCCTACGTATTTCATCCACGTCGCTTCATGCAACAATACTTCGGCCTTCAATGCCATGGCCGCCTCCTTGCTGATTTTCCCTTTATCACCGGAAGCAATATCAGCTTCGTTAGGTAAGCCCGATATTGCATTAGCCAAATCTTGTAATATTTGAGCAACGACCTCGTATCGGCTGTTGCGTGGCGCATTTAATTCTTCAGAATTTTCGTCTAAGGGTTGCAAAACTAAGGTAACTCCTCCAAATTTTTGTACTAAAGACCAATACTGGTAAGCCCGGTGGAAGAAAGTAGCAGCCACATACTCCCCGATATCATTGCCTTCATAACTCTGAGCTCGAGCCAGTAAGAGGTTCATGTCCCTAATGGCGACGTAAGCATCATCATAATCAATGTCGGATTCCGGCGCCTGGGTGTCTCCTCTTGCATAATCTTGCATGGTACTGGCTTCGGTATAACCAATTAAATCGGAACCGTGATCTGAATAAACACCTTGGTCTCCCCATCCCATTAAATTCGTGTAAAACCGGTTAGAACCGGTTAAAAAGTGCTCTGCCTCCGTGTAATAAACATCATCGGTAATTGAAGCAGGTGGTGATAAATCTATGAAGTCATCTTGGCAAGCTACTAAGAATAGTGCGCTGGATATTAATATGATATTTGAAATATTTTTCATTTTAATCTATTTTTTAGAAGCCGTTAAAATTTAGTTTTTTGAATAATATGAGCTGCATTCCTGCCTGGTCAGTCAGACAAGTTTGTGTTAGGCAAGGCGCCAAAACCGGAGTTATGCCTAA
>JANQRV010000310.1 GCA_028284395.1 Saprospiraceae bacterium | reverse complement strand
AAGGCGCCAAGTAAGGTGGATCCTCGGAGGTGTTTCCCAATAGTAGAAAGTCACAGTATGGAGGAAAGCAATGTGCCCAGCAGGGGCTCCTCTGCCTGGCATAACGACAGATCAGACAAGTCGGAAGTGTTTCTCAAAAGGGCTATCAAACCTCCGAGGAAGCTCTTGTAGAACATTTGGGGTAATTTAACTGCGGTTTCTTTGGACAATAGTGAAACCTCGAAGGAAAGTCGCGGCGTGTCTGTTGTTCCAACCTGATGTGGACCTCCTAGTCCAAAAGGGTATCCAATTCTTTCTTAACAAACTGCCCAAGTTGTCCAACGCATTCTCTGGAAAAGTCGAAAGCGATGCCGGCGGTGCTGTAAATTTCTCCAATCGTTTTCGTATACCCCAGTTTCAGGGCATTCGTATACGACTGAACCGTTCCAGCCGGGTCTTCCCGATATCTTTTCCAGATGGCGATGGCTCCAAGTTGGGCCATACCGTATTCGATGTAGTAAAATGGCACTTCGAAAATGTGAAGCTGTTTGTGCCAGAGGTGATCTAAATACTTTTCCAAACCACTGTGATCTACGTAAGAAGAATTGAACTCGCGGAAAATCCGTTTCCAGTTCTCCTTTCTTTCTTCTCTGCTGTGCAGCGGATTGGTATAGACCCAATGTTGGAATTTATCAATGGTCGCGATCCAGGGTAATACTTTGAGAATGTATTCCAGCTGGTAAACGTGGGCCCGTTTCAATTCTTGTTCGTCTTCGAAAAATACGTCCCAGTGCTCCATGGACAGGAGCTCCATAGTCATTGCCGCCAATTCGGCTACTTCAGAAGGCATTAATTTGGCGGATTTCAACTTGTAGCCGCGGGCCAGATAGGAATGGACGGCATGCCCGCTTTCGTGCATCAATGTCCGCAAATCACTGAGTGAGTTGGTAGCATTCATGAACACAAAAGGGACTCCTGACAGATGCAGAGGCATGTTGTATCCACCGACTCGTTTCCCTTTTCGGGTTTCGAGGTCGAGGTGTCCCATTTCCCGCATGATCTCGATCACTTCCCCAAACAAAGGATTGATCTTGGAGAGACTCTTTACTGTTTTATTGACGAGGTCCTGAATTTTATTGAATGGACGCAATGGCGCCAATCCGGTTGGATCTACGAAAAGGTCCCAGGGACGCAGCGTTTTCAGGCCCAGTGTTTCTTTGCGATAGTCATTCAATTGATCGGCAAGCGGGATGATCTCGGTTTTGATCGACTCATGAAATTGCTCGCAATCCTTGACGGAGTAATCGAATCTTCCTAAAGCCTGAAATTTATAGTCTCGGAAATTCGGATAACCGGCATTCAGTGCCATTTGATGCCGCTTGGCCAGCAGATCATCAAAGAGGTCTTCTAATCCGGCATTATCCTTGAGAATTCTTTTATTGATCTTGTGATAGACGGTCTTGCGGTACTTGCGGTCCGTCTCTTCCAGCAGGGTACTGGCTTTGTGTAGCGTCATTTGCTTGCCGTCGACACCAATGGTCATCTCGGCAAATATCTTCACGTATTCCTTGGATTTCAACTGAATCTCTTTGGCCAATTCGACATTGGCTTCCCGAAACAAATCCACGCTGTTTTTCACACCGCGAAGGTGAATGGCATATTTTTCCTTGTCCAGCTGATCCATAAAAGGACAAGCCACCAGTTTCTTATCCAGGTCATTACCAAAAGAAGTCACTTGGGGTGCTAATTCTTCGACGGCGATCTGGTAGAGGTCCGCTGCTTCGCTATTTGCACTATCAACCGTAATATTGATGTAACGCCAAGAAAAATCTTCGCTAACAACTGCATCCAATTCACTTCGGTCCAGAATCCATTGCTCCAATTCCTCGGCAGAGTGAATCTCTCGATTCAGTAGTTCACTATAGTATGGTTGTAGTTCTGACCAGACGCTAACTTTAAACTTTTGCGGCAAATATGACTTAGGTCTTGGTCTTGGTATCGAAATTGTATTCATAACATTTGTGTTGAACAATGCCTTAAGATTGTTCGTATTCGATTTAATTTTTAGAAGTTGGTATCCATGCAGTTTTCCAAGCGCCAAGCTCTAAAGTATTTCAAATACGAATTCAATACGAAACCAAATGCTTATTATGAGATTTATGATTATATCAAGTTTTCCTTTTCAAGTCGAGGTTACTCTTCCTCTGAATCTGCAGTGTTGTCGCTCATCGTGATATATCCCCGGGCATTCAGGTAGTTAAACCACTTGATCACCTTCTTAATATCACCGATCATCACTCTGTCTCGATCATAATTGGGTAAAATTTCCGAGAAGTAATTGTAGAGTGTTTTTGGATCTGCTTTCACATCTGCGGGAGGCAAAGTATCGTATTGCTTCAGCATGCTTTCAAAAACATGCTTGATTTCGGTAGAGTCTCCGTCATCCGTATAAATTGCAATTGATTCAACTGGAGTGAATTGGTGCTTTCTCATAGATGCAAACCTCTTCTTACCAGTATCGAGATCTTCGATGACTAAGCCGTTGCTTCTATTAGCAGCCATCTTGAATAGACCCGATAAACCGCTTACTGCAACTATATTTTCTAAATCCATAAATGTGCTTTATCCTTTGTTGAGGGTAAAAATACAAAAGAAAAATGCTAAAGGAAAAGATAGCTGGAAGGATGCCCGAACAGCGACTACCAAATACTAAGCGCAAGTAAAATAAATGATGTAAATCACCTCCTATAGACAAAGGTAAGGAATAAATGCTTTTGTTCAAAAAATAGTTGGCATCAAAAGTAAGATTGCCAGATATTTTTATACCCTACTTGGTCAAATACATGTATCGCTTTGAATCCAATTCTCTGAAAAACGGATCAGAAAGATCCTTGATGAATCGAATGGCCTCACCAGTAGATTTCATCTCGGGCCCCAGGTTCTTATCCACATTAGGGAATTTCCCAAAGGAGAAAACCGGCACTTTGATGGCGTATCCCTTCGGTTTTGGACGAATGTCAAAATCTTTCAGCTTATGGGTGCCCAACATTACTTTAGTAGCGATCTTCAGGAATGGCACATCATAGGCCTTTGCAATGAACGGTGTTGTTCTGGATGCTCTCGGATTTGCCTCGATCACATACACGTGGTCGTCCTTGATCGCAAACTGAATGTTGATCAGCCCTTTGATTTTAAGCGCTTCCGCAATTTTCTCAGTATACGCTACCATTTTATTGACGGCCTCGACGGATAAACTGTAAGTTGGAAGGACGGCTGAACTGTCACCGGAATGCACTCCTGCGGGCTCGATGTGCTCCATGATCCCCATGATGTGGACTTCATCGCCATCACAAATGGCATCGACTTCGGCCTCCTTGGCCCGTTCCAGGAATTGGTCGATCAGCACCCGGTTGTCCGGCATGTGCTTGTAGATGCTTAGCACATGTCGCTCCAATTCGTCGTCATTGATGACAATCCGCATTCTTTGTCCCCCTAAAACATAAGAGGGCCGAACCAGTACCGGATAGGTCACTTCATTGGCAATTTCTAAAGCTGTGTCGACATCCTCAGCGACTCCATAACGAGGATAGGGAATTTCCAATTCCTTCAGTAGGTCGGAAAAAGCACCACGGTCTTCCGCAAGGTCCATTGACTTAAAGTCGGTTCCAATAATTGGCACGCCGTAGCTATCCAGCTTTTCCGCCAACTTCAAAGCCGTTTGTCCACCCAATTGAACAATGATGCCCATCGGTTTTTCCAACTCCAGGATTTCCTCCAGGTGTTCCCAAAATACGGGTTCAAAGTAGAGTTTATCGGCTACGTCGAAATCCGTTGAAACCGTCTCGGGATTACAGTTCACCATAATGGATTCATATCCGACCTCTTTGATCGCCAGCAGGCCGTGAACACAACAATAGTCAAATTCGATGCCCTGGCCAATCCGGTTCGGACCAGCACCCAATACAATCACTTTTTTGTTGTCCGTTGGAATGCTTTCATTTTCCTGGTCGAAGGTAGAATAGAAATAGGGCGTCTGTGCTTCGAATTCTGCGGCACAGGTATCCACCATTTTATAGGTCCGACGAATATTCAGTTTTTTACGCTGGCGAGTTACTTCTTCTTCATCGATTCTTAGGACCCAAGCAATCTGGGCATCGGAATAACCGAGGGCCTTGACTTCCCGGAAGAAATCTTCGGGGATATCTTCTGCCACATTATAGCGCATCAACTTTTCCTCGATCGCAACCAGTTCCTTGATCTGGCTGATGAACCACGGGTCAATCCTAGTTAGTTTGTGAATCGTCTTAGAAGGCACACCGAGTCGCAGAGCGTCCTTGACCCGGAAGATGCGATCGTCACTGGCATTCTCCAGTCGTTCTAAAATATCGGAAGTACGCATCCACTCTTTGACGTCGGCCCCTAATCCCATGCGGCCGTTTTCCAGTGATTGGGTTGCCTTTTGGAGGGCTTCCAGGAAATTACGTCCAATTGACATTACTTCACCTACGGATTTCATCTGTAGGCCAAGCGAATGGTCTGCTCCATAAAATTTCTCAAAGTTCCACCTCGGCATCTTCACAATGACATAGTCCAGGGTCGGTTCAAAGTAAGCGGAAGTAGACTTGGTAATCTGATTCTTCAACTCATCGAGGTGATAACCAAGCGCCAGTTTAGCCGCAATTTTTGCAATGGGATACCCCGTTGCTTTACTAGCTAAAGCAGAAGACCTTGAAACCCTCGGATTGATCTCAATGACGATCAATTCCTCCGTTTTGGGATTTTGTGAAAACTGGATGTTGCAACCACCGGCAAAAGCTCCCAGAGAACGCATCGCGTGGATGGCTTCATCCCGCATTTGTTGATAAGCCGTATCCGAAAGGGTCATGGCCGGAGCGACCGTAATACTGTCACCAGTGTGAATTCCCATGGGATCGAGGTTTTCAACGGTACAGATGATCACCACATTATCGTTGGAATCGCGCAATAATTCCAGCTCGAATTCTTTCCATCCCAGCACCGCTTTCTCAACCAGTACCTCATGGGTTGGCGAAAGATTGAGACCTCTGCGAAGTGCATTGTCAAACTGACTTTCTTCGTGGACAAAAGCGCCCCCAGTACCTCCCAGCGTATAGGACGGACGAATCACCAGTGGAAATCCAATTTTCTGCGCAGCGTCTTTGCCCTCCAAAAACGAATTAGCAATGTATGATGGTGCTACTTTCAGACCAATGCGCTTCATCTGCTCCCGGAAGGCCTCTCTGTTCTCAGCCAATTCAATGGCATCCAGGTCTACACCAATCAAACGCGTATTATATTTTTCCCATACACCCAACTTTCCGGCCTCAATCGCCAAGTTCAAAGCCGTTTGCCCCCCCATTGTGGGCAATACCGCATCGATCTGGCGCTCTTCCAAAATGTGAACAATACTTTCTACAGTCAGCGGCAATAAATAGACGTGATCGGCCATCACCGGATCCGTCATAATAGTAGCTGGATTAGAATTGATCAAAGACACCTCAATGCCTTCTTCCCTCAGTGAACGAGCTGCCTGGGAGCCAGAGTAATCAAATTCACACGCCTGACCGATGATGATCGGTCCGCTACCAATGATCAATACCGATTTTATAGATGTATCTTTGGGCATAATTAGTTTGTACTTTCTTTAAAAATTAAAAGTCGCCTTCTAAAAGGGCTCAATTAGTTTAAATGATATTCAATTTTTTAAGCAAAAGTCTATGCGGCTGCAAAGATAGACTTCATTCCAAGATTTCAAACTCCTTAGAGGTAGAATAATATTCAATAGTGGCTGAAATCTCCATGTTAGACCGTTTTATCCTCTCATCCTTGCGCTTTACAATGTAAAGCTGAGCCTTACCGGCCGCTAGAGCCGCCAGTTTCTCTTTTGGAATCACAAATTGTGATTGCGCTAGTGGTCCATCAAATGTTTGTGTGCTGGTTTTATTTTTGTGGTCGATTAGGAGAAAAATGAGCCTTTCTCCACTTTGCAATGCTCCTCGATCGAGCAGCACTTCACCTCCTTCAGATTTACTCACCTTTTTATCTTTAACTGAAAAATCTGTAAAAGTTTCAAGATTCAGCAAAAATTCTTGAGTTTTCCGACCATCGTCCTTAAACTTAAATTGAAAAGGAGGGTTGAATTCCGTGGTAGCGTCCAGCTCGTATCGAGTTAGATCAGATCGCAGTTCTCTCGATTGCATCGCCTGCCCTTGAAAAGATACTCCCCCTAAAAATATCTTGGGCTGTGCTACTGCGATTGAATCGCCGGATAAGAAAGAAGCCTGCGCTTTTACTTTTTCTTCTGCTTGCTGATAACGTACATAGTAGTTAGCAAAAACCTTGGCTGTAGTTTCCTGCTCAATGACAGCTTCCCGACAAGAAATCACGCCTATACATAGTAAAAAAAAGCTACAGTATGTAAAAATGTCAGTCATTTTGCGAACTTTCATTATTAAGGTCAATACAAGTAAGCGCATTTATTATAATTTTCGTTCTAAATTGCGGACTTTTGTGGTAAAATTTCCCAAGTGCCCTACTTTCTGCCCATAACTATTGCTTGATTGCCCTGATGTACAGACGTTTACCAAACATCCTATGTGAAAGTAATCATGCGATGCTAATTTGCATTCATGATGGGATCTTTTTCTGCTGCTCATCGTTGCAAAACGCCTCATGTGGCCCTGCTATCATCAGTAGAAATTAATATTGCCTGATTGCTTAAAAAGAATTACACTTTACAAGATTTTGTGATATAAAAACTAATTTTGACTTTTTTTAGTTTTCGAGACCATTAAGCAGGTGCTTAAGAACGTATTACTTTCAAATAATTGATTCCCTTAAATTAAAACTGCATGTTTAGAGGTGTACTATTTTGTCTTTTCCTATGTTTGATCTCCCCCGGACTAGTGGGGCAAACTTCCCTGGAGGGTAAAGTGACCGATGAAGAAACCAATGAAGCGATCATTTTTTGTACGATTGGTCTTTTCAAGAATGGAATTGCGGTGTCCGCCGCCACTACCGATGTCGACGGCAACTACGTTATGTCGAACCTCGACCCTGGAACGTACGATTTATTACTAAGCTATACCGGTTATCAAGAACAAAAAGTCCAAAACATAGTGCTGACTGCCGGCAGAGTGACCCGTTTGGACGTAAAAATGAGCACTGGTGGCGGGGTAGCTTTAGAAGAGATTCTGGTTGTCGACTACAGAAAGCCCTTGGTAGAACAAGATAATACGACTTCGGGAACGGTGGTGACCAGTGAGGAGATCAGGAATCTGCCCACCAGGAATGTTAATGCGATTGCTGCCACCTCCGCTGGAGCCACTTCGGCGGATGAAGGGGGACAGATCTCCATCCGAGGATCCCGTACCAATGGTACCGATATCTACATCGATGGGGTTCGCGTCCAGAGAAATATGCTTCCGGAATCTGAGATCGACCAATTACAAGTGATCACCGGGGGGATTGAAGCCAAGTACGGCGATGTAACCGGTGGTATCATTTCCATCACCACCAAAGGTCCCAGCAGTAAATTTAGCGGTGGGGTCGAAGTTGAGACTTCCAATTTATTCGATAACTACAATAACTCACTGATTGGTTTTAATTTAAACGGGCCGATTCTGAAAAATGCGCTGGACCAAACCATTTTAGGTTTCCGGGTCTCCGGTCGCTACACCTCTCGCTATGACGAGGACCCGCCGGCAATCGACGTCTTTCGGATCAAAGAAGATAAATTGAGAGAGTTGGAAGACAACCCAATCATCAACATCGGTGGCAATCCGTTCCTCGCTGCCGACTTCCTAACCAATGAAGACGTCGATGCTCTGGATGCCCGGCCCTTCGAAGAACAGGAGTTCCTGAATCTAAATGCCCGGCTGGATGCCCAGTTGACCAAGGGAATCGATGTTTCTCTGACCGGTGCATTCTCCAACAATTCAGATCGGGATGAGGGATTTATAGACCGATTCTCCTCCAGCGAGGAATGGGAATTGCTCAATAGTCAAAACAACCCTACACAAAACATTCAGGAATACCGCGCTAATTTTCGATTTCGTCATCGATTCGGTGTGCCCGACCCTTCCAATCCAAACAGTTCGAAAAACCAGGGATTGATCCGTAACGGATCTTACATCATTCAGGGTACCTACGAAAGAACGGAGTCTGACCGGGCCGACGAGCGACACGGCGACAATGTCTTTAACTATGGCTACGTGGGAAATTTCAACATCGAATGGGTTCCGACCTTTGAAAGTATTTTCGATCCCGAAACACAAAGTTTTTCCCTTCGTCATACCGATTACCGTCAGGTGTTGCGGGCCTATACCCCCGGCGAAATCAACCCCGTACTGGCGAATTATAATAAGGCGATGAACATCGACTTTAGCGAAGGGTTGAATGGGCAAATAGAAAATTACATTGTATCCAATTCGGCCGGAGGAGTTAACCTATTGGCGAGAGATGCCTTCTTCGCTCCAAACGGTGCCATCTCCAATGTTTTCAGCGATTCCTGGAATTTTCATAACAACGTAGGAACCGTCCACAATCAAATTTTCCGACGAGCCAATGAAACGTTGACTTTTAACTTAAAAGGATCTTTCGACATCTTCCCGCAAGGGTCGGAAAAAGGACGGCACAACATCGAATTGGGGGCCCTGTATGAAAAGCGGACCAATCGAACGCACATCATTCGCCCTAGAAATATTTGGGACATTGCCCGGCAACAGGCCAATAATCATATTCTGGGGATTGTAGAAGGAGCGGCAGAAACCGGCGATGCCATAGAAATCCCCGATTTCGGAACGGGCCAACTACTGGAATTGACGATTGCCGAAAGTGAGGAAAGCCAGTTCTTCAGAAAAATCCGGGAATCCCTTGGCGTACCTCTGGACCAATACGTCAATGTGGACGGTCTCTCTCCGGATCAATTGAACCTCGCTATGTTTTCAGCGAGAGAGCTCGCCGATCAGCAGGTATTGGATTATTGGGGATACGATTATCTGGGTAATGAATTCAATGGTTCCTTTGAAGACTTTTTTACCACTACCGACCCTTCGACCGGGCTTAGAACTTTTCCGGTCGCCGCCAACGAACCCATCTATATGGCGGGCTACATCCAGGATAAGTTCACGTTTAAGGACATTATTTTCCGGGTTGGTGTGCGGGTAGATAACTACGACGCCAACACCAAGGTGCTTAAAGACAACTACTCCCTTTACGAAATCATGGGAGCTGGCCAATATCACTCCGAATTCGGCGGCTCACAACCGGGCAACATCGGCAACGACTATAAGGTATATCTGGACGATACCCAGACCTCCGTGCAGGCCTACCGCGACGGCGATCAATGGTATCGTGCCGATGGTACACCGGTCAATAGTTCGATCGAAATTGAAGGGATTCGCTCGGGATTGGTATTTCCTCGCTATGCCAGTGCGGAACCCAATGACAACCCGAATTTCATTAAAAGTCCAGATTTCGATGTGAATGCTTCCTTTACCGATTACGAAGCCCAGCTAAACATCATGCCAAGATTGGCTTTCTCCTTCCCCATTTCGGAGCAAGCTAACTTCTTCTCCCACTACGATATCCTGGTCCAAAGACCACCATCGAATACCCTGGCCACCGCACTGGACTACTTCTATTTCATAGATCGTGCCGGTACGCTGTTTAACAACCCGAATCTTCTGCCGGAAAAAACCATCAACTACGAGGTTGGTTTTCAGCAAAGACTGTCGGATAATTCGGCACTGAAACTGGCGGCCTATTACCGGGAAATGAGAGATATGATTCAACAACGAACTTTCTTTCCCGTACCATTCGTCAATCAATACACTACCTATGACAACCAAGACTTCGGTACCGTCAAGGGTTTTTCCATGCAGTACGATTTGAGAAAATCGCCGACCAGCAATTTTTCATTGCAGGCCAATTATACGGTACAATTTGCCGATGGAACCGGTTCTGATGCCAACTCCCAGAGAGGACTCACAAGTAGGGGTAATCTGAGAACGCTGTTCCCGCTAAGTTTTGATGAGCGACATCGTATTGTCGCTACTTTAGACTACCGTTTTGACAAGGATAACTACAACGGTCCAAAACTCTTTGACCTGGATATCTTTGCCGGCGCCGGCGCCAACCTGCAAATGACTGCAGTTTCGGGCCGACCTTATACCGCGACCGAGACACCAACCGAACTAGGTGGAAACACTACGGTAGGATCCATCAATGGGGCTCGCCGACCATGGAATTTTACGGTGAACTTGAGGATTGACAAGTCCTTCAAAGTTCAGAAAAACTTATACATGAATGTCTACCTCCGCGTCTCCAATCTATTGGACCGCAGGAACATCATCAATGTATATTCAGCTACCGGATCCCCAACTGATGATGGGTTCCTCAGGTCTGCGAATGGTCAGGATCAAATTGACAACATCCTCAGTTCGCAGCGAATTTTGGAGTCTTACCTTTCTTCCTACCAATGGAGATTATTGGATTCCGACTTTTTCACATTGCCACGTCGCATGTTTTTGGGTGCGATCATGGAATTCTAGATAGATCGAACGCATGAAAATATATTCCTTTATAAAAAATAAGTCCGAACAGGTTATGTTAAATAGAAGATCCTGGTTATTGTTGATGATGCTAATTTTTGTTGGCGAATTTGCTTATGCCCACAGAGATACTACAAAAAATAGCAGTAACCTCCACAACAATGAGAACAGAGTCCGCTTTAGAGAAGACTGCGACAATGCAGTTTCTCAGCTGGATATGGCGATAAATAATGTAAGAGCCAGGTTGCTGTCTGCCGGTGATACCTGGTGGGATGGTAGTGATGGCCGATACATTGTACCCAAAGTGCCTCCCGGAGTTCCGGAGGTGACCAGTATTTTTGCCGGTGCGGTCTGGTTAGGAGGGGTCGATCCGGCCGGTAACCTAAAGGTAGCCGCTCAATTAGCTGGTCGCGCCAATGGTAATTTTGATTTTTGGCCGGGTCCACTCGACGATGTCACCGGAAAAACAGAACAGGCCACTTGTGCTCAATGGGATCGTTTTTTCCGGGTTACCGGAGAAGAAATCGATGAGCATCTGCGCAATTACAATCGAGCAGTTCTTTCCGGCATCGATTACGATCCGGCGTTGATCCCCAGGAACATTAAGGGCTGGCCCGCTACCGGTAATAAATTCTTTGTCGATATTCATCAATTCGAGTTACCGGTCACTTCCCAGGGATTGGCTTTGTTCTTCGATCAAAATGGTAATGATCTTTACGAACCCGAACTGGGTGATTATCCGATCATCGACATTAGGGGATGCGATGCACCGCAGTACCCAGACGAAATGACCTTCTGGATCTACAACGATGGAGGTAACATTCATGCAGAATCGATGGGAGATCCCATCCAAATGGAAGTACAAGTGCAAGCCTTTGCCTATCAAACGAATGATGAGATCAATGATATGACTTTCCAAAGGTATAAGCTCATCAATCGGGCGGTAGAAAGTATTGATAGTACCTTCTTTGCCATGTGGGTCGATCCGGATGTAGGCTGTTTTTCCGATGACTATGTCGGATGCGATACCACTCGTAGTTTGGCCTATGTGTACAATGAAGATGCCCTCGATGGAGAAACCGGTTGTACTTGTCCGCAAGGGATCAATACTTATTGCGATCAGATACCGATCCTGGGTGTTGATTATTTCCGGGGTCCTTTGGATGAATTCGGACAGGAAATTGGGATGTCTTCTTTTACCTATTTCAATAATGCAGGTGTTTCGCCCACTCCTCCAACCGGTACTACCGACCCCAATAATGCGCTGGAATATTACAACTATCTGTCCGGCTCCTGGCAGGATGGCAGTCCCTTTACTTTTGGCGGTGATGCCTACCAGGACGGCAGCCCCATCAATTTCGCATTTACGGATGCCCCCAACGACTTGAACGGTTGGTCCATGTGTACGGCAGGCTTACCTCCCGGCGATCGCAGAACAGTTCAGGCCTCGGGGCCATTCAGGCTCGATCCGGGGGCTGTTAATGAATTGATCGTAGGAGTAGTTTGGGTTCCGGATCAGAACTATCCTTGTCCCAGCATCAGCAAGCTACAGGAGGCCGATGACATTGCCCAGGCCTTATTCGATAACTGTTTTGAGATTACCGACGGCCCCGATGCTCCGGATTGTGATTTCATTGAATTGGACCAAGAAATCATTGTCATCTTTTCCAACGATGAAATTACCAGCAACAATGCCTTTGAGGCTTATGCACAAAGAGGACTACAAATTCCTCCTTTAGAAGAAGATAGTCTGTATGTTTTTGAAGGTTATAAATTATTCCAACTTTCCGGCCCGGATGTAACGATCGCCGATTTGGACGATCCGGACAAGGCTCGCCTGGTTTACCAGGTTGATATAAAAAATGGAATCAACCGTATCTTCAATTGGAGCACCATTGAAAATCCAACCGATTTTGAAGTTTACGTTCCAGAACTTGAAGTCGAAGGGACGGACGACGGGATTAGACATACTTTCAATATCACCGAAGATCAATTTGCGGATGGCGACCGCCGCCTGGTGAATCACCGGAAATACTACTTTACGGCAATCGCCTATGCGCACAATGAATACCTGGCTTTCGACCCGAAAGAAATCCTAGGCCAACGCCGCCCCTACCTGGAAGGCAGAAGAAACATTGGGGATGGTGACAACCCGTTCTATACCGTGATTCCTCACCCAACGGTATATAAGACTTTGAATGCAGCATTCGGGGATGGCGCAATTGTCACCAGGATCGATGGACGGGGAGCCGGAGGCAACTCGCTCGATATTTCACCGGAAACGAGAGCTGCCATCGAAGACGGCAGTTTCAATGGAGAAATCACCTATAGACCGGGCGCCGCTCCCATCGAAATCAATATTTTTAATCCACTCAATGTAACCGACGGAGAGTTTGAACTCACCTTTATCGATAACAATCTGGCAGATGACCAATTGGAAGGGAACGTCAGATGGGAATTGCGCAACTTAAGCGACCCTGGTGCTCCCGCCATCATTTCCGAAAGAAGCATTGACAACTTAAACGAGCAAATCATCCGAGAATTCGGTTTTTCCATTGCCATTGGGCAAACGGATGATGTCGGCGATCGTTTCGACGATTCCAACGGTGCTATTTCCTATCAGGAAGAGTTCCTCTCTGAAAACCCTGGCGAAGCCTGGTTAACGGGAATTCCGGATGGTTTTTCTCCCGGATTGACGGCCTTAGATGAGGTCATCTTTGATTATGCCATTACTAATCCCGGGCAAGAGGACGATGCACTGGATCCGGCTCAGGCATTGACCACCATCGGACCCGGTTACTTCATTCCATACATGCTTGCCAACTGGCGGGACCGGGAAGAACCCGGAGCCGTTTACATAACGCCGTCCTGGACTGATAAGAGTGGAAGTAGCATTGCAAGAGGGCAAATGAATTTACAGGATCTAAACAATGTCGATATTGTTTTCACCTCTAACAAAGATCTTTGGACACAGTGTCCGGTAGTAGAATCGGCCAATCGATTTTACGAATTACAGGGATTCTTTGCGGAAGGAGAAAGAGCCCACTTCGATCTACGCTCCGACCTAAGTGTAACCAAAGAGGTTGATGCGAACGGCAATCCACAAACGGACACCAACAATAAGTTTTCCAGCGAGGGGATGGGTTGGTTCCCCGGTTACGCAATTGACGTAGAAACCGGCGAGCGGTTGGCTATTTTCTTTGGTGAAAACTCCGTCTACAACGGCACTCTATTCCCGGAAGCTTATGCCGAGAATCCAAGAGGAAGCGATATGATGTTCAACCCGTCTTCCCAGTTGTTCCTGGGCACTGGCGGTTTCCCCAACATTTTCCAATATATGGCAGGTGGTCAGCACTTCGTCTATGTGACCAAGCTACCTTATAATGATGCCTCTCTGCAGACATTGGTCGACAAATTGAAGCCAGGTCCTCTACCTCTGATCAAACTCCCGGCGATTCGCGAAATTACCTGGGCCGGACTGGTCTTACCATTAGGCGGCCAATCCATGCTGTCCTATGCGGATGGTTTGATCCCCGAAGACATGGTAGTCAAACTAAGAGTAGACAATCCGTATCAAGTCAGTACCGGAACCGGAGCATTCGACGGTTATCCAACTTATCGATTTAAGATTGAAGGCAAACAGGCTGCCGAATTGGAGGCCCCTGAAGTGGAGACTGCGCTTGATCAGATCAGAGTGGTGCCCAACCCATACTACGGCTTCTCTCGTGATGAGACCTCTCAGTTTACCAATATTGTCAAATTGACGAATTTACCATCCAAGTGTACAGTGACCATCTTCTCACTGGATGGGAAGTTCATTCGTCAATATACACGAGACGAAACACCGGGTGTGCCCCTGGGCAATAACCGGCCATTACTGGAAAATCAGATTACTCCCGATCTCGAATGGGATCTACGCAACAGCAAAGGAATTCCCATTGCCAGCGGGGTCTATCTCATTCACGTGGAGGCAGATGATTTGGGAGAAAGGACCATCAAATGGTTTGGAGTCAACAGGAAGTTCGATCCTTCCGGATTATAATGGGTCACATTCAAAAATTCGATCAATCAAATAATATGAATAAATTTTATTGCTTTCTAGTGTTTCTTCTCTCATTCTCCATAGCGTTTGCCGGGAACCCCGACCGGCAGGGAGAAGCTGGGGCCTATGAACTCCTGATGAACCCGTGGGCGCGAAGTGCCGGCCTGCACACCATGTCTACATCATTGGTAAGAGGAGTGGAAGCATTGCGCCTCAATGTAGCGGGACTTTCAAGGATCAACAAAACGGAGGTATTAATCAGTCATTCCCGATACCTGGAAGGTACCGACCTGAAGATGAATGCTTTTGGAATTGGCCAACGAGTGGGCAAAAGTGGAGCCTTCGGCTTAAGCATCATGGCACTGGATTTTGGTGATATTCTCGTAACGACCAACGACCAGCCGGAAGGCACCGGAGCATCTTTCACACCCAACTTTTTCAATATCGGACTGGCATATGCCCATACCTTTGAAAATAAGGTTTCGGTTGGGATCACTTTTCGCGGTGTTTCCGAGTCTACTTCCGATGTATCTGCCATGGGTTTTGCGCTCGATGCGGGTGTCCAATACGTTACGGGAGATGAAGACAATTTCAAGTTTGGCATATCTTTGCGAAACGTAGGATCAAGAATGACATTCAGCGGTGAAGGATTAGCTACCCAGGGACCTAGTCCAAATGGCGGAAACTACGAATTGACCTTTGATCAACGTGCAGAGGGTTTTGAGTTGCCTTCCGTACTGAATATCGGTATGTCGTACGATTTTTATGTAGCCGAAAAACATCGCATTACGGTTTTGGGTAATTTTGCGGGTAATTCCTTTTCTCGCGATCAGATTGGCGGAGGTGTGGAATACAGTTTCAACGAAATGTTTGCTTTGAGAGCCGGATACAAAGCTGAAATGGGTTCCATTCAGGACTTTGAAGCTTCGATTTACAATGGTATTAGCGCCGGGGCGTCAATCGACGTACCATTAAACAAAGACAAGAAAGGTACTCGTTTTGGAATTGACTACGCTTATCGCCAAACCAAACTTTGGAGCGGCACACACAATTTTTCCATACGTTTTAGTATCTGACACACCTTGAATTATATTCAAAAGTTTTGTATTTTTGAATTCTGATAAGCGAAGAACGTTTTCATTCATTGAAAGCGTTCTTCGCATTTAGTTACCTTGTAATGGAATTTAGAGAGTAGGATATAAAGCGGCTCGATCGTTCATACATTACTTCAACAATCTAATCTCAGATTGTTCTTATTATTATTTTTTCATTGATTTAAGTTAGGTAACGCCATTGTCCTCGAGAGTTGAAATCACCTCTGAGGTACGAACAAACGTCTCTTTAAAATAAAGTAAACTTTTTTGTTATGGCTAGTTATAACTATATGACGAAAGAAGGCTTTGAAAAATTCAGAGCAGAACTGGAAGAGTTAAAAACCGACGAAAGACGGAAAATAGCCAAAGCCATCGCTGAGGCCAGAGAGAAAGGCGATCTTTCGGAAAACGCAGAATACGATGCCGCCAAAGACGCGCAAG
>JANQRV010000020.1 GCA_028284395.1 Saprospiraceae bacterium | reverse complement strand
ATTTTTGGTGCATAGCAGCGCTATGGTCTAAAAATTTGGTGAAATGAGGTTCCAAAAATGGGCATTGGAAGGCCGAAGGATAAAGTTTAAACATATTCTAATGGACTTTAATTACGAAAGAAATTTTGTGCACATGCTTGCTACCCAAAGAAAGGAGAAAATACTGGACTTACTACAGGAAGATGGTTCCGCAAAGGTGGCTGATCTGGCCCGAATATTTAAAGTGACGGAAGTCACGATCCGTCAGGATTTAGAAAAATTGGATAAAGCCGGACTGGTGGTGCGAGAACATGGCGGGGTGCACCTAAAGCACGTGGAGGATCACGTCCGTAGTTTTGCTTTGGTGAATCAAAAAAACCTGAAGGAAAAGAAAGTCATAGCACAAAAGTGTTTGGAATTTATCCATACCGGTGATACCATTATCCTGGATTCCGGATCGACCACCACGGAGATTGCAAAAAAGATTATGCACATCAAGGGGTTGACCGTCATTACCAATGCCCTGAACATTGCAGTATTACTGGGGGCAAATCCTCACATCGAAGTGGTCATGACCGGAGGAGAGTTCAAACCGCCGACGCTATCGCTTACCGGACAGAAAGCCGCTGATTTTTTTAAAGGATTGAATGTTCAGAAACTCTTTTTGGCTACGGCGGGTATTTCCTTAAAGTCGGGATTGACCTATCCCAGCATTAGCGACCTGGTCGTAAAAAAGGCCATGATCGATGCTGCGGACACGACTTATCTAGTGGCGGATGCGACCAAATTTGGCAAGAGTGCATTTGCCAGTTTAGGAGCTTTATCCCTGATTGATTACATCGTTACCGATGAAGGAGTCGAAGAAAAACACCAACAAGTCTTTAAGGATAATGAGGTCGAATTAATTATTGCGGAAAGGCAGGAAAAGAAAAAGAAAAAGAAATAACAAGAAATTGAGCACTACGATCAAAATACGGCAAAGATGAAGAAACAACACCTCACCATGGGCGTCATCATTGGAAACAGAGACTTTTTTCCGGATAAATTAGTTTCCGAGGCAAGACAAGATGTCTTGAGTGTCCTTGAAAAACAGGGAATTGCAGCCATAACATTAGGCGAAAATGATACGAAACTAGGAGGGGTCGAAACCTACCAAGATGCCCGCAAATGTGCCGATCTGTTCGGAAAGCACCAAGCAGAAATTGCCGGAGTTCTGGTCGTGCTGCCCAATTTTGGTGATGAGAGAGGAGTGGCAGACACCCTCCATTTGGCGGATCTTAAGGTGCCGGTGCTGGTTCAGGGATATCCGGACGAGCTCCACAAGTTGAATGTCGCGAATCGGAGGGATGCTTGGTGTGGAAAAATCTCCGTTTGCAATAACTTATACCAGTACGGCATCAAATATACGCTCACTACTAAGCATGTGGTGCACCCATCGGATCCATCATTTGTCGAAGAACTCCAACGGTTTTCGGCCGTGTGTCGGGTGGTGAGGGGGATGAAAAAGGTGCGCATTGGAGCCATTGGAGCCCGGCCTACGGCCTTCAACACGGTTCGCTACAGTGAGAAAATCCTGCAAAAGAACGGCATTTCGGTGGTTACTTGCGATTTGTCGGAGATTTTAGGTGATGCCAACAAGCTGGCCAATTCGGATCAACGGGTTCAGCATCACTTGGAAAAGATCCATAATTATGCTTCCACTGGAAAGACGCCCTCCGAGGCATTGTTTCAAATCGCCAAATTAGATGTGGTCCTGAACGATTTCATGGAGGCCAATGATCTGGATGCGAATGCCATCCAATGTTGGACCTCCTTACAGCAAAACTACGGTTGTAATGTTTGTACCAGTTCGAGCATGTTCAGCGAAGGCATGATTCCCAGTGCCTGCGAAGTGGATGTAACGGGAACCCTGAGTATGTATGCTTTGCAACTGGCTTCCGGATCTCCGAGTGCCCTGGTGGATTGGAATAACAATTATGCGGACGATGAAGAAAAATGTGTGCTTTTTCACTGCGGAAACTGGGCCAAATCCTTTCTTCCGGACATTGAGATCAGCAATGCACCAATTCTTGGCACCAGTGTCGGCGTTGAGAATACGTACGGGGCTCTGGACGGCCGTACTCCCGCATCCCCCCTGACTTTTGGACGAATTACGACGGATGACCCCAAAGGCATCATGAGAGCTTATGTGGGAGAAGGACAATTAACGGATGACGAACTGCATACCTTTGGCAATCGTGCGGTGGCCAAGATTCCCGATCTTCAAGGCTTGATGCAGTACGTATGTAAGCATGGCTTTGAACACCACGTTGTGATGAACGCCTCCCACATGGCGGCAGCTTTACGGGAAGCTTTTGAAAATTATTTAGGTTGGGAGGTATATCATCACGACGCATAAGCCGCAAAGGAATATGGATAACAAAGACCTACAATTAAAATCTGTATTTCTGAGAAGGAACATTCTCAAATACATTTATCGGGCAAAGGCGGGCCATACCGGAGGAAGCCTTTCCTGTATCGACCTACTAAACGTATTGTATAATCGAGTATTGAACGTCGATCCTGCTAATTTTAACAGCCCGGACCGAGACCGTTACATCCAAAGCAAGGGACACAGTGTCGAAGCGCTTTACGTGACGTTAGCGGATCGTGGCTTTTTCCCCGAATCAGATTTGGAAACCCTTTGCCAGTATCAATCACATTACATCGGCCACCCTACCAAGAAGGTGCATGGTGTTGAGCAGAACACCGGAGCGTTGGGGCATGGATTGGGCATTTGCGTTGGCGAGGCCATCGCCGCTAAACTGGATCAGAAGTCGCATCGGGTCTTTACGCTCTTAGGAGACGGGGAACTGCCGGAAGGTTCCAACTGGGAAGCTTTCTTGTCGGCCGCACACTATCGCTTGGACAATCTCTACGCGATTCTGGATTACAACAAACAACAGATTACGGGATCCAATCGCGAAGTCATGAATACCGACCCCATTCGCGGAAAGTTGGAGGCTTTCGGCTGGGCGGTCAGGGAGGTCGACGGGCACAACCTGCAAGCCCTGGAGGAGGTGCTCAACAATGGGCCGTTTGAGAAGGGAAAACCCAGCTTTATCGTGGCACATACGATCAAAGGCAAAGGAGTCAGTTTCATGGAGGGAAATTTAAAATGGCACCACGGCGTACCCAGCCCGGAGCAATATCAACAGGCTTTGTCTGAATTAGATGTAGCCGAAGCACTAATCTAAAAGCCGATGAAACTAGACGTAATAGAAGAGAAAGATTTGAAAATGGGCAAGGCCAATCAGATCGTTTTTTCTGAGACCTTGCAGGAATTAGCAGCTACCGATCGGAACATCATTGTCGTAACCAGTGACTCTCGTGGTTCCGGAAAACTGGTCCCTTTTGCCCAGCAATATCCCGAACAAATTGTGGAAGTAGGGATTGCCGAGCAAAACCTCGTCGGCGTTGCGGCCGGTCTGGCTTCGGCAGGGAAGAAAGCCTTTGCCGTTTCTCCGGCCTGTTTTCTGACTGCCCGATCCCTCGAACAGATCAAAAATGACGTGGCTTACTCAGACAACCCCGTAAAACTGGTTGGCATCAGCGCCGGAGTGAGCTATGGGGTACTTGGTTCTACTCACCATAGCTTACATGATTTTGCCGTTTTACGTGCCATCAACAACATGGTTATTGTGGCTCCTGCCGACAACTTTGAGGCAGAACAGGCAGCGCGTTTGGCAGCTGCTTTGGGAAAGCCGATTTACCTGAGGTTCGGCAAGAAAGCCATGCCGTTCCTGAACGAATCGAACCGGTCTTTTGAATTCGGCAAAGGACGGATCGTACGAGAAGGCACTGATTTGGCTATCATCGCTACGGGAGAAACCGTTTACCCGGCGTGGAAGGCCGCCAAATCCCTGGAAGAAAAGCATGGTTGTCGAGCTACAGTGGTCAGCATGCATACCATCAAACCGCTGGATACCGATCTGCTTCTTGAGCTAGCTGCTAATGGCAGGCCGATCATCACCGTAGAGGAGCATATGGTATACGGCGGTCTAGGTGAAGCCTGTGCTTCTTTACTGCTGCAGCAAAACGCTAGAAATCCATTTCATATCATGGGAGTTCCCGATGAATACACCGTCACGGGTTCACAAGTAGCCATCTTCAACCACTATGGTATTTCGGAAGAGGGCATTTTGGCAAAAGCTGAAACAATGCTTCAACTACAACCATAAATGAAAGCTAATGAGACTATTTTCCCTCCACCGGATTTTTTTCCTCTTCATCCTCTGCTTGTTCTTCGCTTGTAGTGATAGCCGCGTCGATACTGCGAGCGCTACTAAGAAAATAGCCGTGATCATTTCGACGCTCAATAATCCGTGGTTTGTGGTGTTGGCTGAAACGGCTGCCGATCAAGCCCGCGCTTTAGGATACGAGGCTACCATTTTTGATGCCCAGAACAACACGGCCTTGGAAACGGATCATTTTGAGAATGCCATCACTTCTGGATACCATGCCATATTGTTCAATCCGACCGACGCAGACGGTTCCATCGCCAACGTGAGAATGGCCAAAAAGGCTGGCATCCCGGTATTTTGTATGGATCGAGAAGTGAATGCCACCGATGCAGCCACTAGCCAGATCCTATCGGATAGTTATGCCGGTACTGTTGCCATCGGGAAATATTTCGTTGAGAAAATGAACAAGGAAGGAAAATACGTCGAAATTCTGGGTCTAGTCGGGGATAATAATACCTGGAGCCGTTCGAAGGGTTTTCATTCGGTTGTCGATCACTACCCGAAATTGGAAATGGTGGCCCAACAAAGTGCGGATTTTGATCGGAATAAAGCGTTGGAAGTAATGGAGTCGATCCTACAGGTGCATCCGGACATTAAAGGGGTGTTTTGTGGGAACGACGGTATGGCCATGGGGGTTTACCAAGCATTGGTAGCCGCGGGAAAGGCGGGGGAAGTAATGGTATTTGGTTTTGACGGAGCGGCCGATGTCATCAACTCGATTCAAGAAAAAAAGATCCTGGCAACCGGCATGCAATTCCCGAAGCTAATGGCCAAAACGGCCGCCAATTACGCAGATGAATATTTGAATGGGAAACGAGACTTTGCCCAAAAGGTCCCGGTGACCGTGGAAATGGTCAATCAAGAGAATGTGCATGAATACGTTGCTTACGGAAGTGAATAATGATGATGCAAAAAGGAATGAAATATATAACCGGTATAGCGATTTTGGGAATTGTACTGTACAATTCAATTTACATCCGCCCTCTGGACGAAAAATTGGCGGAAGAACAAGAAGTCGAATTTGACGCCCCCTCCTTCGTCGCTGAGCTTTGGAGTAGGTCATTGCTGTCGGTCTACGATTCTGCTCCTTTCCTCCACCAACTGCTCGACCGACTAAAGCAAGATCCCATCCAGGTCTTTGAGCAAGAAGCCCAGGCCTTGGGCATCGGCAATATAGGTTATTTCAAGGTACAAGGTGAAGGTAAGGTCTTAAGTATTCATGAAAATAATGTTCTGGTGGATGTTGAGGGACAAACCGTTGAGATGGAGACGGAATTCATTTTTGGAAATGCGGTTAGAGATGCTTCAGGGCTGATCAAACCCAACGATTATGACAAAACTGCCGATTTTAATTCGATTTCCGAAGCAATCAATGACAAGATCAGAGCCGAAGTTATTCCCGTCTTCCGAACAAAAGCCGAAGTAGGGGCTACCATCCGATTTAAGGGGGCATTGGAGCTGAATAAAGCCCACTTAAACCTGGAAAAGCTAGAGATAATTCCCGTTTCCATCGACGTAATTCCCGATTTATGAAGACGCTTTTAACTGCACAAAATATAACCAAGCGTTTTTCCGGAGTGGTTGCCTTAGACCGGGTGAATCTGCAATTGAAAGCCGGAAAAGTAATGGCTTTGATCGGCGAAAACGGAGCTGGTAAATCAACTTTACTCAAAGTTATGTCGGGCATTTATACGGACTATGAAGGCGATCTTGCATTCAAGGGCCGAAGAGTGCAATTTTCGAGTCCTAAGGATGCTCAGGATTTGGGGATTTCCATTATTCATCAGGAATTGAACCTGATGCCCTACTTGACGGTCGCCCAGAATATTTTTCTCGGACGCGAATTGGTTGATCGCTTTGGGTTTTTGGATCAGAAGCAAATGAATGCAGTGTCCGGAGCGCTGCTTGACAAATTGAAACTGAACGTTGCACCTAACACAATTCTGGGCACCTTGAAAGTAGGTCAGCAACAGATCGTCGAGATTGCCAAGGCATTGTTGACGGAATCGGAAGTCGTATTCATGGACGAACCCACTTCAGCTATCGGCGACAGTGAGGCGGAGGTGTTGTTTCGGGTAATTAAAGAACTGAAAAAGGAGGGGAAATCCATTGTATACATATCCCATAAATTGGAGGAGCTATTTGCGATCGCCGATGATTATGTGGTTTTGCGCGACGGCAAAGTGGTTGGGCAGGGAGCCCTGCACCAGATTACGCGGGAGGAGCTCGTCGACCAAATGGCCGGTCGGAAAATAAAAGTGGCCCGCAGGTTTCGCCAAAAGAAGGAAAATGAACGCATACTGGAAGTTGAGAACTTAAGCTTACAGCATCCCGAAAATATCCAAAGAGCGATTTTACAAAATCTCAACTTTTACCTGAACCGTGGAGAGGTACTGGGCATTTACGGTTTAATGGGAGCGGGACGGACCGAGTTGTTCGAAAGTCTCTTGGGGTTGCGTCACGGACAGGTTTCCGGTACCATTATTCTGGACGGAGCGGTTGTCAATTTCACATCTCCCAAGAAGGCAATTGAAGCAGGGATAGCGCTGGTGCCGGAAGACCGCAAACAAGATGGTATTATACCAGCCTTGTCGGTTGCCAAAAACATCAGCTTAACGGTCTTGGAAAAGATCACGAAGTTTGGCTTGCTGCGCCAGAAACTGGAATCCCAACTTTGTGACCAACACGTTGCATCGCTAAAGATCAAAGCCAGTTCGGAAAATCAACCCATTCGCCATTTAAGTGGTGGCAATCAACAAAAAGTAGTACTGGCAAAATGGATCGAACGAAATCCGAAGGTTTTGCTTCTTGATGAACCTACTCGAGGGATCGATGTCAACGCCAAAAATGAGATTTATGAACTGATCTCCAAATTGGCGGAATCCGGTCTGTCCATCATCGTCGTGTCGTCGGAAATTCCAGAAGTATTGGTTGTTTCGGATCGGATAATGGTGATGTCGGAGGGACGAATTACGGCGAATTTCGATGTTGAAGATGCTACCGAAAATAAAATAATGGATGCTTGCATCCCCGACAAAACGAACGCATGACTTCCTTAAAGAAATACTCAAGTATCGCTCAATTTCAGTCGTTGATTGCCTTGTTCTTGCTTTGTCTGGTCTTGGCGCTTTCTGCTGATAACTTTTTGACGACCAATAACTTTTGGAATGTACTGCGGCAGATATCCGTTAATGTCTGCATTTCCGTGGGGATGACTCTGGTGATTCTTACCGCGGGCATCGACCTTTCGGTGGGTTCGGTTTTGGCGTTGTGCGGAGCCGTCACGGCCGGACTTCTAAAATATGGCATCAGTATTCCTTCCGCAAATCTATTCATTGGTTTCACGGTTTTCGGTGCGGTCACGGCCGGCCTGTTGACGGGGGGGATGATGGGGTTTATCAACGGATATGCCGTTACGAAATTCAAGGTCCCTTCCTTTGTCGCTACTTTGGCCATGCTCACAATGGCTCGTGGCTTCACTATGCTATGGACTGAGGGGCATCCGATTACCGGTCTTGGGGATTCTTTCGGTTTTCTCGGCACCGGTTGGTTTTTGGGCATCCCGATGCCCGTCTGGATTTCGGGGCTGGTCGTTGGCATTGCTGTGGTATTGACCAGCAAAACGCGCTTTGGGCGTTACGTATACGCCATTGGAGGCAATGAAAGTGCCGCTAGATTGTCCGGTATTCCCATTACAAAGATCAAAACGCAGGTCTACATTTTAGCGGGAATGCTGGCGGCCATTGGTGGTATGTTGGTCACCGCCCGCTTGGATTCTGCTCAGCCCAACGCCGGAATGAGTTACGAATTGGATGCGATCGCTGCCGTTGTGATCGGAGGGACTTCTTTAGCCGGAGGGCGAGGAACGGTCCTGGGGACGGTTCTGGGAGCGATGATTATCGGAGTGCTTAATAATGGCCTGGTATTATTGGACGTCTCACCGTTTTGGCAGCAGGTCATTAAAGGGCTGGTCATTCTGCTAGCGGTAGTGATCGACAAATCTAATTCTAAAAGCGAATAAAGTACGAATGTCAGATTCTTACGTTCTTGCCATCGATCAGGGTACCAGTAGTACTAAAACCATTGTCTTCGATGCTCAAGGAAGAGCATGTTTCCGTGCTTCCGAACCATTAAAGACCCATTATCTGGAAGGTAACCGGGTAGAGCAGGATCCCGAAGGGATATACGAAAATGTGTTGATCTCCGTAAGGAAATGCCTCGACGGCTTTAGATCGACTGGAGGTCAATTGGATCGGATCGAAGCGTGCGGCATCTCCAATCAAAGGGAGACCTTTGTCCTTTGGGATAAGCATGGCCGGCCGTTGTACAATGCGGTCGTTTGGCAGTGTAAACGATCGATTGAAGTTTGCGATCGACTCGAAAAAGACGGGTTGGCCTCCAAGATAAAAGCAAAGACGGGATTGATCATTGATCCCTATTTTTCGGGAACGAAAGTAATCTGGCTGTACGAAAATGAACCTGTTATCAGGGAAGCCATTGATCGGGGTGCGGCATACTTTGGCAATATCGATTCCTGGTTGCTATTCAAAATGACCGGAGGTAAATCTTATATGACCGACTATACCAACGCCTCCAGAACGCTGTTCTTTAACCTGAAAGACTTGCAGTGGGATCGGGAATTACTGGCCGACTTCGGCTTGACCAACCTGAATTTACCAGAATTGAGACCATCGTCTTTCCGTTTTGGCCGAACCGATTTGGGGGGATGTTTTGAACGCGAAATCAGCATTTCTTCCCTGATCGGGGATTCACATGCTGCGGCATTCGGCGAAGGCTGTTTCGAAGCGGGCAGTGCCAAAGCGACCTTAGGCACCGGCAGTTCCATATTGATGAACATTGGAGGTGAACCCAAAACTTCTAAAAACGGTATGGTTACCACCATTTGTTGGAGTATGGCCGACCGGGTGGATTATGCACTCGAAGGCATCGTCGTTTCGGCAGGCGCCACCATTGAGTGGGTCAAGAATCAATTAGGACTATTTCAGAAGACGGAAGATCTGGAGCAAATATGTTGGTCGTTAAGAGACAACGGCGGTGTGTACATTGTGCCGGCATTCAGTGGTCTCGGGGCACCTCATTGGGAAATGAACCGAAAGGCCAGCATTGAAGGGTTGTCTTTTGATTCGACGAAAAACCACATTATTCGAGCAGCGGTAGAGTCCGTACCCTATCAAATCAAAGATGTCATCGTTGCGATGGAAGCCGATTCGGGGACTCCGCTTTCCGAGCTCAAAATTGATGGCGGAATGACGGCCAACCAATTCCTGGTCCATTTTCTTGCCAACCTTTTGGATCGCTTTGTAACGAACATTAAAATGGTAGATGTTTCCGCTTTGGGAGCGGCGTATTTGGCCGGCCTCGATGCCGGAGTATACCAAAGCCTCGAGCAGGTTAAAACTTTTAGCCGTAATGCAACCGGTACCGCGCCCGGCCCGGATGTTCCGAAGATGAAGCAGTTTTACCAAGAGTGGAGACAAATCGTAAACAGATAGATTGCGGGTAAGTCCGATCCTACCCCGGCGCACTCCTGTGGCCAATAAACAAAAAAGGGCCTTCCAACAGAATAGTGGATGACCCCTCGGATTTAAAAAGTGAATTTTTCGTTTTCGATTACCCAAGAATGGGAGTCTTATCCTGCGTGATTGATTTTCAGTCTCAGGCCAAAATTAGTAATGCCGGATCAAAAAACAGTTCTGTACAGTTCTGTTAACGAGCTGCGTTGAGATTGGTTCATCATTTGAACGGGAAAGGCAGATGCCGTTTGTCCTAATTAAAACGTCGTTTACAGAAAGATTCCGAAAGTAAGTCTGATTCAAGGTCCGTACTAAATGGATATGCTTCCATACAGTTGTGTGTTTACGGCAACGACTACGATCTATTTCGCACAATACTCCTGGAACATTCTGGAAAACCCTATACGCACAAGGTCGTCATTCCGCCGGCACAAGTTTCCGGTAGTGAATTGAATAAACTTCTGACTGGTGTGCCGAATGACCAACTGATCCTCGAGGGAAAGGGAAGCCGAATGAGTGTCCCTTTCCGATTGATTGTCAGAAACTCGGTGTAGAGCTGGTCATTGATTTAGGACTAATCCCGGTGCTTGGAGGGGAGGTAATGGATCTCAGAGGTAAAACCTGACCATTCGAAACAAGCTAATAACAATCGCCGGTCTCGAATGTGCCAGCCTCTTCATATTCATTTTTCTAAAACTGGAGGATAGAGTGGGGGAGTGAGGATAGATATTGATGATTGAATATGCATAAATCTGGTTAGCATCCATGTGACATTTGTCACATAGCGGTGATAATCGGCTATATTTAGACCTGGAGATGTGTCGAAAGTTGTGCTATCTGGAACGAAGAAGAGGAAGGAACTTTATCTACTTATTGTCGAACTTTAATATCTTTTCACCGTAAAATAGGATCTCTCAACGCGATCCATATCCGCTTTTAATTTTTAAGCCTCCCCAAACAAAAAGCCATGACTACACCAACAATTAAGAAAGCACTACAGCGCATTTTTCCCATCTTCGACCAGATTGAACTGGTAGATGACCTGGCCAACAATGCACAATACCTGAAGGTGCCAAGTGAAACCAGGCTTCTGGAAGCAGGAGCGTACATCAAGGTAATTCCCTTGGTCTTGAGTGGATCGGTAAAGGTATTTCGGCAAGATGAAGAGGGCCGGGAGGCACTGCTCTATTACATTTTGGCCGGCCAGTCCTGTGCCATGACCATTACCTCCTGTATGCGGAGAGAGAAGAGTACGCTAAAGGCCATCACTCAAGAAGAAACGGAATTGTTAGCCCTTCCCAGCCAGTTCCTATACGACTTGAATAAACAATATCCAAGTTGGCAGAACTTCGTTTACGAAACCTTTAACGGTCGTTTCAATGAAGTGTTGGAAGCGCTGGATAACGTCATCTTCCACAAGATGGACGACCGATTGGCCAACTACCTCACTACAAAGTCCAGTACCCTCGGCGCCCGTATCCTCAAGATCTCACATCAGGAGATCGCGGATGATTTGGCCACATCGCGCGAAGTCATTTCCCGCTTGCTGAAACAATTCGAAAAGAGAGGCCTACTGGCCATGCAACGCGGCCAGATCGAGCTGGTAACTTTGCAGTAGTCCTTTCTTTTCTCTTATGTGATAAAAGTCACAACCCTTGACGAGGCCCTTGACTAACTTTAGGAAAATAATAAATATGTTTTAAGTGTAGTTGAGGAGTGTGCGGCTTTGGTGCAGTGCACTCGTTTTTTTTTGTTCGAAAGGTTCGAATTGTTCGAGGTTCGAATTGTTCCACTGGTTCAAAAACTCGAACCCGGAACATTTCAAACAACTCGAACCCGGAACAACTCAAACCCGGAACATTTCAAACAACTCAAACCCGGAACAACTCAAACTCACAACTCCGTAATCTGCGCAACAAACTCCGAACGCTCCAAATCCGTCTTAACAAGCGCCTTATAACCACCCCGAATATTGACAATTTTGTCGAATCCGCGGGATTTCAAAATGGAAGCTGCAATCACGGAACGGTAGCCGCCGGCACAGTGGAGAAAGTATTTATTTTGCCGGTCCAATTGATTCATATTGCGGCTGATGAAATCGAGTGGGAAGTTCTCGGCTCCGATGACGTGTTCGGCGTTGTATTCGCTGGCTCTTCTGGTATCTAGAAGATGTGTCTCGGCGTCGAACTGGGTGGCAAATTGGGAAGCGGTTACTTCCTCGAGGATAT
>JANQRV010000018.1 GCA_028284395.1 Saprospiraceae bacterium | reverse complement strand
ATTTTTGGTGCATAGCAGCGCTATGGTCTAAAAATTTGGTGAAATGAGGTTCCAAAAATGGGCATTGGAAGGCCGAAGGATAAAGTTTAAACATATTCTTAATTAAAAGATTATGAAACGCAGAAATTTCATTGAAATCGGAGCCCTCGGAGCTTTTGCCATCGGCGGATCCTCGACCCTCAAAGCCCATGAAGTTCGTTGGCAAAATCAAGAGGGATTCTTAACGGAGCCCACGCGGGATGTTCCGATTGCCGGAGAATACGACGTCGTGGTGTGCGGGTCCGGACCGGCTGGGGTAAGTGCCGCCATCGAAGCCGGTCGGACCGGGGCCAAAACCCTCCTGCTGGAAGTACACGGCTGCTTAGGCGGTATCTGGACGTCCGGTAATCTGGCGTGGATTCTCGACAATAAGAACAAGTCCGGGATACTAAAAGAAATAATGAAACGACTCACCGGGATGAATGCCAACAGCCCCATCGAAACCGGCAGTTCATTTGCTTTTGATGTGGAGAAGATGAAATTGCTGCTGGAAATCATGTGTGCCGAGGCAAAAGTCGATATTCAGTTGTTCAGCCGCGTAGTAGCTTCGGCAAAAAACGAAGGTCATCGATTGACCCACGTCCTCACCGAGTCCAAATCAGGACGCCAGGCTTGGGCGGCGAAGGTTTTTATCGATGCTACCGGAGACGGAGATCTCGCGGCACTTAGTGGTTGTGGCTTCGACGTAGGTGACAGACAGGGCAATTTGCAACCAATGAGTATGTTGGCTGTAATCGGTGGTGTTCACTATACGGAAATAAAAGCGTTTGTCCGGCGCAAGGCGGATCTCGCTCATCGTTCCAAAGGGTTTCTTCTGGCGGAGATGGCCCGGGCCGGCATCGTTCCTTCGTACACTCGGCCCGGCCTGTATCCCATCCGTGAAGACTTATATATGATCATGACCAATCACCAATACGGTGTGAAAGGCTTCAATGCGGCCGACGTAACTCGGGCCACATTAGAGGCAAGGCGTGAATTGCATCAGATCATTGATGGCCTTCGTTCTTTGGGAGACATATGGCAAGACTTGAACATCATTGCGACTGCCGAGCAGATCGGTGTCAGAGAAGGCCGAAGGATTCACGGGTTGTATACCGTTACCCAACAGGATCTGATCGACGGTCGTCGCCACGATGATGGCATTTGCCGGGTAGCCTTTGGCGTTGACGTTCATTCGGTAGTCAAAAGTGATGATTTGGATATGAAAAGCTACAGCCGTAAAATCCGCAGTAAGCCCTACGATATTCCCTTGCGAGCACTGATCGCCCGCGACGTTCAGGGGCTTTTGATGGCCGGCCGCTGCATCAGTGGTGATTTTATCGCTCACTCCAGTTATCGGGTCACCGGAGATGCCTCAACCATGGGCCAAGCTGCCGGAAAATGTGCGGCAGTGGCTGCCATGACGAACCGCTTGCCTCAGATGGTTCCATTCGAAGAACTTGAATTAGGGTATTCTTCAAACGAATGATTCTCTGTGAAAGGAGCGGGTGCAAAACGTGATTACTGAGGTTTATAACAAATGAAAAGATAGTTCAGAAAATGAAACGAAGAACTTTTATTAGAGACACCTCACTGGCTGCCGCTACCTTGGGCTTGGGCGCAGCTTCGTCTTGTGGTCGTACCCCTCAGGAGCAAAAAGGACCGGCCAGCCAAGAACCAGTCGTAAAAGCAATCACAACTGGTGAAAAGCAACACTGGTTCGGTTATTACGACAAGTGGCAAATCGATGCCAGCGGGCGGTACGCCCTGGGTGCGGAAGTAGATACCTTTTTTCGATCACCGGAACCGTCCGATGTCCTGCGGGTTGGATTGATAGATTTGGAAAATGGGAATAGCTGGAAAGAGATTGGAACCTCCACCTCCTGGGGGTGGCAGCAGGGCTGTATGCTGCAATGGATACCAGGGTCGGATCGAGAAGTCATCTGGAATGACTACGACAAAACGGGCTTTGTCAGTAAAATCTATAATATTGAATCCGGTGAAACCCGAACTTTACCGCGGGCCATCTATACCTTAAGTCCGGATGGTGCTTTTGGCCTTTGTGTAGACTTCGATCGATTACAGTTCTTTCGGCCTGGTTACGGTTATCCGGCCCGGACGTCCGCAATGACTTGGGACAAGGCACCGGCCGACACCGGAATCTATAAAATGGATCTCGCCAGTGGAGACTCGAAAATGATCATCTCTTATGCTCAAATAGCCGCACTGCCCCGTCCGCAGGGATCGGTTGCCGACAATTATCATTGGTTCAACCACTTATTGATCAACCCATCCGGAACGCGTTTTATTTTCCTGAACCGGTCCCGTCCCGTTGCTTCCTACGATGATATGACCACTTACCTGAAAGAACATCCGGAGTGGAAAGGCAAAGGATTCAGTGGTCATTATGTGACCCGGGCGATCACTGCCAACACCGATGGCAGCGACCTGTACCCGCTGAACGACAGCGGCCAGTTTTCCCATTTCATCTGGAAACGGAATGAGACGATCTGTGCCTGGGCAGTACCCGACGACGGCGACCAGGCCGCCTTTTACGACTTTCAGGACCACAGCAAAGCCTATGCGCAGGTAGGGACCGGTATCATGACCCGAAACGGTCACAATACCTATGTGCCCAATACCAACTATGAGTGGATACTGAATGACACCTATCCGGTAGGAGAGGAGCGACTGCAGGAGTTGTATTTATTTCACATCCCGTCTAACCGCAAAGTTACACTGGGCAAATTCCACGAGCCTGAGATATTCAAAGGAGAATGGCGCTGTGATTTGCACCCCCGTTGTGACCAGCAGGGAAAACGCGTGTTTTTTGATTCAACACATTTGGGAAACAAACGGCAAATGTATATGGTGGATATCACCCACCTCCTTTAGCGAGTACCGATGAAAGTTGGTTTTGCAGGACCCGCAACACTTCAGCAAATTCGTCGCGATCCGAAACGTCTATCTTTTCCAGGAACCATTGCGAATCATCATTGCGGTGATCGTACAGTTCTTGTTCGATCAATGTTCCCTTTTGATCCTGCCATTCCGTGTAACGAAAATCATCGGTCCGCAAGCTTTTTCCCATCAACCCCTTGCGTTTTTTTTCGCTGATAGCCATCCCTCGATGCCTGGCTTCCGGGTTGCTGAAAAGTGGGGCAAAGCTTTCTCCTTCAACATGCGTAGGAACGGGCAGATTAGCGGCACGACAAAGGGTGGGAAATAAGTCCAGAAATTCGACGATCTCACTGGTTTTCGTCCCGGCTGTTTTCATACCGGGAACGTGTACGATCAAGGGGGCTCGGGCGGAGATCTCGAAATTGGTATGCTTATGCCCCCAAGAGTTGTATTCTCCCATTTGATAACCGTGGTCTCCCAAGAAAACAACAATTGTATTGTTCGCATTTCCCGTTTCTTCCAAGGCAGTTAACAACCGCCCCACACAAGCGTCCACATAACTGATACAGGCCAGATAAGCCTGCAGGTATCGTTGGAGAAAGGGCTTTTCAATTTTATCAAACGGTGGCATATGGTGATAGTTCTCGACGATGCCTTGGGTAACCGACCAATCGGGAGCTCCGGCTGGCAAGCTGCGAAAAGCAGGCAGTGGGAGTGATTCGGGCTGGTACAAATTCCAGTATTTTCTGGGAGCGTTAAAAGGTAAATGGGGGCGAAGAAAGCCGACCGCCAGGAAGAATGGTTGCTCGCCGGCTTGCCTGGATTGAAGGTATGCCACCACTTTTGCCGTTGTATTTCCGTCTTGCATCATGTCGTCGGGTACATCGCTGTCATCCCAGGTGGCGGCCCGAGGCCAGTCGTGGGGATGCTTGAAGACCTTACCGGCTTGGCGAGCCTCTTCGATCAGCCTTTGTCGCAGTAAAGTTTGCTCCGGCCCCCAAACGGGGACATCCGGCCACTGCAGTGGTTCGCTCCAGGATTCCGGATCGTTTTCATCACCAAGCATCGACTCGTCGTAGATGTGGAAGATCTTGCCAAAGCCTCTCGAATCGTAGCCATTCTTTTTGAAATGTTGCGGTAAAGTGACAATGTCGGGAATGGCATCCCGGATTTTGGTCCCGAACCCGTGCAATCCGGTCGTGTTAGGCCGTAAACCGCTCAGCATGGAATTTCGGGATGGACTACAGACCGCAGACTGACAGTAGGCACGGTTAAAGAGGAGTGACCGTTTTGCAAGACGGTCGATGTTGGGGGTGTGTACCAGCGTGTCGCCATAGCAACCCAATTGGGGCCTGAGATCGTCAGCCATGATCCAAATTACATTTGGTTTTTCCACCTGGAGCACATTTTGCGCTACTGAAAGAAAAGGCAAAAACAAAGCAGTAATTGAAAGGAGGTATCTGATGTTCATTGGTCGTTAAGGAAAGTTTGGTTGCCCTGGATAGAGAATACGTTTTGAGCCCGTGTACTACTTGCAAGTGCAAGTCCGACGACAAGAGAAAGCATGCGGAGCTGGTTTTTCATCGATGAGGTTTATGGTAGATTACAAAGCGAGGAGTTCCTTTTTTAGTATGGCCATCGTTTGTTTTTGGCGCTGCTGCACAAACAAACGGGCTTTCTCCGCTTTGGTTTTAAATTTGTCCGGTCTTTGAGCCATATCCAGCACTGTGGGTACTACCCTGGCCAACTGGGCTTCATCGTCGAGATCAAAGAGCCAATCACTAAGTCCAATGTCTTCCCACATATACCCCTTTGACGTTTGTTCGGCCCAGCGACAAACAATGGCCGGGACGCCGTGACCAATGCACATGATGGGCGAGTGCATTTCATTGCCGAACAAGCCGGCACTGTTGATGTAGGTACTGACGGCTTCGCCGGTAAGCCAGTAATTTGGCCGCCATACGACCTGTGGTAGCACATCTTCCGGCAATTGGTCCAACAAAAGTTCTTTACCGACTTTCATTTGTGTTTGGTCTTCCGGGCAGATGAGTACTTTCAAATCCGTTTGCCGGACCACTTCGACAATGGCTTGGCGAAGCGGGGCATGATCGTGTTCTTTCATCGCTTCATTCCGGGCGTGTTTGATCTTGTCCAATGTCCGGTTTTTGGAAGCGAGCATCCAGGAAGGCGTGTAGCGGAGACGGGGAATACAGCACAGAAATTTTCCCGTTTGCAAACTGTTTTTTTTCAGGAAACTTTTTGTCCGGATTTCGTCCTTTAGATCGCAAGCGAAGGCGCCGTCCGGTCCAAACTCCATGACGGGGCAGGTGCAGCCCATACTTTTGGCGAAGGCCAATGACC
>JANQRV010000017.1 GCA_028284395.1 Saprospiraceae bacterium | reverse complement strand
CCTGATTGCGCAGCTCGCTTTGTTTTTTGGTCAGACGACCGTTACCATCATTCAAAACTGGATATTGCTGCACATTGGTACCCGGATTAATGTATCTCTCATCTCCGATTTTCTCACGAAGTTGATGAAACTGCCGATTGGCTACTTTGATGCAAAGATGATCGGTGATCTTTTGCAACGCATTAATGATCAGCATCGGATAGAGACTTTTCTGACCACTTCCACCCTCAATTTTATCTTTTCGGCATTTAATCTGGTTGTTTTTGGTTTTGTATTGGCGGTTTACGACGGACTGATCTTCACAATCTTTTTGTTGAGTAGTATTGCGTACACGTCCTGGATCCTCTTCTTTCTGCGACGTAGAAAAGAGGTCGATTATGTTCGTTTTCAAGAGCTTTCCAACAATCAAAGTACCCTGATCGAATTCATTCAGGGAATGCAGGAGATCAAATTGCAGAACAGCGGCCGCAAGCGGCGATGGCAATGGTCGGACATTCAGGCTAAGCTCTTCACGGCCAACATCCGTTCGTTGGCCATTGAGCAATACCAGGATGGCGGAGCGGCTTTTATTTCTCAATTCAAGGATATCTTGATCACTTTCCTGACGGCAAAGCTCGTTTTGGAAGGGGATATCACTCTGGGGATGATGTTGGCGGTCCAGTTCATCATCGGACAGTTGAATGTGCCACTCCAACGCATGATGAATTTCATCAGAACCGCTCAGGATGCCAAAATTAGTCTGGATCGCTTACTGGAAATTCAGGGACTGGAATCGGAAGAGGATGATCGGCAGGCTACAGTCACCGAGCTGGCTTCGAATCAGGGTTTTACCCTGGAAGGCGTTAGTTTTCAGTACAACAAACTATCGGATCTCGTGCTCAAAGACATCAACTTGGCCATACCAGCCGGCAAAGTCACGGCCATTGTAGGATCCAGCGGTAGCGGTAAGACGACCCTGGTGAAATTGTTGCTCGGCTTTTATCAACCTACCACCGGTACGATCCGAGTGGGAAATCAGCGCTTGTCGCGCATCCACAAGAATTTTTGGCGGGATCAGTGCGGAGCGGTCATGCAGGATGGATTCATTTTTTCGGATACCATTGCCAATAATATTGCCGAAAGCGATGAAAAAGTAGATAAAACCAAGTTATTGGCGGCGGTCAAAGCGGCCAATATCCAGGAATTTATAGAATCTATGCCGTTGCGTTACAATACGATGATTGGAGCTCGCGGAAATGGTATCAGTCAAGGACAACGACAGCGCTTGTTAATTGCCCGGACTATTTACAAGGACCCTGCTTTTATGTTTTTCGATGAAGCGACCAATGCATTGGATGCAAATAACGAAAAAGTCATTGTGCAAAATTTGGAGAAGGTCTTTGAAGGGCGTACGGTGGTGGTTGTGGCCCACCGACTTAGTACGGTAAAAAATGCCGACCAGATCGTAGTCTTGGATCAGGGGGCGATCGTCGAAAAGGGAAGCCATGAAGAACTGGTGGAGCGAAAAGGAGCCTACTACCACCTGATAAAGAACCAATTGGAGCTGGGAACCTGAATTAATGGAATGAAAACCCAAATGGCAAAGGCATACTATGGAAAAAATTAAACTCGTCGAAGACCCCGCGGATATCCAGTTGAATGAGGACCGCGATAACATCCAAAAAATATTGGGCAATCCACCGGGTTGGGCCCTGCGTTGGGGTAATACGGCCGTTTTGGTATTTGCCATTCTCTTTCTGTTGTTGGCTTGGGTGATCAAGTACCCGGACATCATACCGGCCCGGGTAAAGGTTATGACAGAGAATCCGCCAATTCGGCTTTTTGCCAGAAGTGATGGACAAATCGACAAACTATATGTCAGGGAACAGCAAGTCGTTCGAAAAGGAGAATTATTAGCTATTCTAAAAAATCCTGCTGAATACGATGCCGTCAATGGCTTGCTGACCTGGATGGAAGCGGAGGAAAAGGAGATTGAAGCCGGGCTGCCGCCTCGGCATGACCTGCCAGGTGGATTGAACCTGGGTGATTTACAACTTTCTTATGCAGCCCTTGAAGAAACTATAAAAGACTACGAACATTTCCTTTCGCAGCAGGATTCGTATCAGAAAATAAAAGTGGTTCGCGAAAGGATCCGTTACCTCGAAGATCTCAACGGTACCTTGGAGAACGAGGCCGTGATCCTGGACAGTTTGATCTTATTGGCAAATATGGATTTAAAGCGCAAGAAATCCCTTGGCTCGCAGGAAATTGAAAGTGCATTCGAAGTGGAAAAGGCCAGGGCCAATTACCTGCAAATGCGTCGGGAAAAGGAACGGTTGCCGGGAGATGTTTTGCGCAATAAATTGCAGAAAAAAGACTTAGAGGCGCAAATTATCACGTTGCGGCAGGAGCGTATTGACGGCAATAGTGCCAAAGCTTTAGCAGTCCAGAGGGCCTTCCTGGAACTGAAAGGTCAGCTAGAGCAATGGAAACAGAACTACTTGATCTACGCTCCCATTGATGGACGAATCACCCTCCCCACCTTCTGGAAGGAAGAGCAATTTGTGGAAGCCAATCAAATGCTGATGGCCGTTGTCCCCGAACAAGGGAGTGATGACATCATTGCAAAGGGGCAGATCGCCATGGCCGGGTCGGGAAAACTGGAGCTTGGAATGACCGCTCATATCCAACTCGATGCCTACCCTTTTCAGAAGTACGGCATCGTCAAAGGGACTTTGGAAGACATTGCCTTAGTTCCAGAAAATGAAGAATACCAGGTAACGCTGCAGTTGCCCGATACCCTCATTACCGCATATCGGGATACGCTGGTTTTCAACCAAGAGCTGTCGGCCACGGCCGAGATCGTCACCGAAGATCGCAGAATATTGGTGCGACTATTCGATAAGATATGGAATTTGCTCAAAAACCGTTGATCGAGGAAAATGGCTATTTAATCGATGGAATATTTGATTTAGTCGGTGTCTTTGACTATATTGTTTGTCCCGACCAAAAGAGCTTTTAGTGGAGGATGTCCCTAAAATCTTCACAATATGAAAAATTCTATCTGTTTTCATCGCCTTGGTATGACCAGCTTTTTTCTTCTTAGCACGTTCTTTGTGACGGCTCAGAATGGTTTTTCTTCTCAGAGCAGTTCCTCGATCGTTCAGGGGCAGTCGGCTACTTTGTCCATGGACAGTGTACTCGACTTTTTGGCTTCCGGCTCTTTTCAAATATTGATGCTGATATTTATACTTTCGGTTTTTGTGCTTTGGCTGGCATTTGGTCACCGGGTGAGCAGGGATGCCTCCAGCGAACTGGACGGGATTACCGGTGCCAGATATCAGTTGAAAGGCAGACAATTGAAGGAGCAATTAGAAGTGCCGAACCTGGATTCCATTGTTCCCTTTTTTCGCCGTTTGTCTGAACCTCAACTTCGCCTTAGTCCCATCAACGATGAAATAGGAGATGAAGAAGAGCAGGAACGCGACGAAAAGAAGCCCCGGCGAGACGTTCCTCCACACGAGTTGGGATAATTTTTCCTGCCGCTTACGCACTGTCGGACATTTATAACAAAGTCTTTTGCATTATTTCGAAAGAAATGTATCTTTGCAGCCCGTTTAATAATCGTATAAATCGTAAAAGACATGTTCGCAATAGTTACGATAGCTGGTCAACAATTCAAAGTCGAGGAGGGGCAAGAGCTCTTCGTCCACCAGCTAAAGGCTGAAGAAGGGGACAGCATCGCCTTTGATGATGTTCACCTGATCGAAAGCGATGGTAAGGTCAGTGTTGGAAAACCTCTCCTTAAAGGCGCAAAAGTAAATGCTACTGTTCTCGGTCACCAGAAAGGGGACAAGGTAATTGTTTTCAAGAAAAAAAGACGGAAAGGGTACCGCCGCAAGAACGGACACCGTCAAAGTTTCACGAAGATCAAAGTGGAGAGCATCGCTTCATAAAATAAACTCACTTCAAATTTTTCAATAATGGCACATAAGAAAGGTGTAGGTAGTACGGATAACGGCCGGGATAGTAAAAGTAAAAGGTTAGGAGTCAAAATATTTGGCGGCCAATTTGCAAAGGCCGGCAACATCATTGTTCGCCAAAGAGGTACGAAATTCCATCCTGGTGAAAATGTATACATGGGTAAAGATTTTAGTCTGCACGCAAGAGTAGACGGAACTGTTACCTATCTCAAAAGAAGACAGAACAGAACTTTTGTAAATGTATTGCCAGATTCCGACGCAATTGAGGCCATCAAGCAATCTAAAAAAGCGGTAGCTAAACAACCGGCTGCGCCAGTCGTAGAAGAAGTGGTCGAAGAACGTTCTGTCGAAGCGGCTGCTCCAGCTCCTCAGCCGGAAGAGATTGTGATTGAGACTGACATTGTACAAGAGGCCGAAACCCCAGCAGCCGTAGAAGAGGCGCCCGTAGTGGAGGAAGCTCCCAAAGAAAAGCCCAAGCCCGCTAAGAAAGCCGCCGCTGCTAAGGTAACCTTGCCTTCCGGTAAAAAGATCAAAATGGATGATCTGAAAATGGTGGAAGGTGTTGGTCCGAAGATCGAAGGTCTGTTGAACGAAGGAGGCATCCATACCTGGCATGATTTGGCTACAGCCGAATTGGATAAGGTACAAGCCATTCTGGACGAAGCAGGACCGCGTTACAAAATGCACAATCCAGCTACCTGGGCCAAACAAGCATTACTTGCTCACGAAGGAAAATGGGAAGAATTGGAAGATTACCAAGGTAAACTCAAAGGCGGTAGAGAAGTAGAGTAACAGCAAGTACTTTCCAAGAAATAGTTTTAGTTTTCATAGCTTTAAATTTCCCTATCCTTTCCCGGATAGGGATTTTTTATGAAAGTTATAAACATTGTGATTTTCCATACCTGATTACTTTACAGGTGGTTGTGCATCTTTGCTAAATGCAATGTGAATAACATTCCACATCGACCAACATTTTGCCCGATTTTATTTCCGTATTTTGTTTTGAGTTCCTGGATGGAATCAGAAACCGCCCATCAACTATCATTTCAAATTTTTGTTTCTTAAAAGGAGTGCTAAAATAAAAAATTGAAAAACATGTCGGACTTCGTTCATCTTCATTGCCATACTCAATATTCTCTACTGGATGGTGCCTCGGAGATTGGTACCATGATGGATAAGGCAGTGGCAGACGGGCAAAGGGGGGTAGCACTGACCGATCATGGAAACATGTTCGGTGCCTTTAAGTTTGTGGCGGAAGCAAAGCGAAGGGACATCAAACCCATCATCGGCTGTGAATTTTACATGGTCAAAGATCGTCATCATAAAACCTTTTCCAGGGCAAGGGGGGAGAAAGATGTACGTTACCATCAGCTGTTGTTGGCTAAAAACCAGACGGGTTACCAGAATTTGACCAAGCTTTGTTCGATTGGCTTCATCGATGGCCTCTACAGTAAATTTCCGCGGATCGACAAGGAGGTGTTGCTGCAACATCACGAGGGATTGATTGCCACCAGCTGTTGCATCGGCGCCGAAATTCCACAAGCCATCCTACACGGAAAACCAGAAGAAGCAGAAGAAAAACTGAAATGGTGGCTGGATTTGTTCGGGGAGGATTTTTACATCGAATTGCAACGCCATCGGGGCCTTGAAAACATCGATGGATTGGGCGTCAGCCAGGAAGACGTCAATCAAAAATTACTGGAATTTGCACGTAAGTACAACATCAAGGTCATTGCCACGAATGATTCGCATTACGTTGAGGAAGACGACTGGCAACCACATGACATCCTGCTTTGTATCAATACCGGCAACCTTTTGGAAGAAGTGAATCGCTTCAAGTTTCCCAGCTCGGATTTTTATTTCAAGACGAAGCAGGAAATGGGGCAATTGTTCCGGGATGTACCGGAATCTGTGGATAACACCATAGAGATTTTTGACAAAATCGAAACCCTGGAGCTGGCCAGAGATGTACTGTTGCCGGCCTTCCCTATGCCGGAAGGTTTTACAACTCAGATTGACTACTTGCGGCACCTCACCTACGAAGGCGCCAAAAGGCGGTATAAAACGATTACCCCCGAAGTAAAGGAACGACTTGATTTTGAACTGAAAGTCATTGAAAATTCAGGTTATCCGGGCTATTTCCTGATTGTACAAGACTTCACAACCTCGGCCAGAGAGATGGGGGTAGCAGTCGGGCCCGGCCGGGGTTCTGCTGCTGGTTCTGCCGTAGCCTATTGCATAGGGATCACCAATGTGGATCCCATTCATTACGATTTGCTGTTCGAGCGTTTTCTAAATCCGGAGCGGATATCGATGCCGGATATAGACATCGATTTTGATGACGTTGGCCGACAAAAGGTGATCGACTATGTCATCGACAAATACGGCCGGAATCAGGTGGCGCAGATTGTGACCTACGGTACCATGGCGGCTAAGATGTCGTTGCGCGATGTGGGCCGGGTCATGGATATTCCATTGGCCGAAGTAGACCGGGTGGCGAAAACCTTTCCGGCTCACCTCAAAGCAAAATTAAAAAATGTATTGGCGTCGGGAGATGTCGATGAGAAATTGAAGGGAGCGCTGAACTCCGAAGAGTTGGACAAGGCCTATCAATTCAGAAAATTAGCGGAGGGCGAAGACGATATCGGACACATGATCCGCACGGCTAAAAAATTGGAGGGATCGGTTCGCAATACCGGAATTCATGCTTGTGGAGTAGTGATCACACCGGATGAAGTATACAAATATGTTCCGGTAAAGACGGATAAGAACTCCAACATGTTGGTGTCGCAATTCGATAATAGTGTAGCGGAAGATGCCGGCTTGTTGAAAATGGACTTCCTGGGGTTGAAAACGCTTTCCATCATTAAGGACGCCGTAGAGATCGTTCGGCAAACGGAGGGCATTGAAATTGATCCGGAGGAAGTTTCGTTGAAAGATCAACCTACCTACGAGCTGTTCCAACGTGGAGAAACGGTTGGCGTGTTCCAGTATGAAAGTGCTGGTATGCAAAAGTACATGAAGGAATTGAAGCCTTCGGAGTTTGATGATTTGATTGCGATGAATGCCTTGTATCGGCCGGGCCCCCTGGAATACATCCCTAATTTCATTGATCGGAAGCACGGCCGGGAACCCATTACCTATGACCTTCCGGAAATGGAAGAGTACCTGAAGAACACCTACGGGATCACCGTTTATCAAGAGCAGGTGATGCTGTTGTCGCAGAAACTGGCAAATTTCACGAAGGGCCAGGCCGATATGCTGCGGAAAGGTATGGGGAAAAAGAAGAAGAAGATCATCGACATGCTCTATCCGAAGTTTATTGAGGGTGGAGAAGCCAATGGTCATCCCAAGGAAACGCTGGACAAAATTTGGAAGGATTGGGAAGCATTTGCCTCCTATGCTTTCAATAAGTCGCATTCGACCTGTTATGCTTTCGTGGCCTTTCAGACGGCTTTTCTCAAGGCCAATCATCCCGCTGCATTTATGGCATCGGTGTTGACCCATAATAAGAGTGACATCTCGAAAGTAAAGTTTTTCCTCCAGGAATGTAAAAGGATGGGATTAGAGGTATTGGGGCCGGACATCAATGAGAGTCAAGCAGATTTTTCCGTGAACGCTCAAGGACAGGTTCGCTTCGGCCTTTCGGCTTTGAAGGGAGTGGGGGACGGACCGGTGAGCAGCATATTGGAGGAGCGGGTAAACGGTCCGTACCAGAGTGTGTTTGATTTGGTTTGTCGGGCAAACAATCGGGCGGTCAATAAGAAAGTCCTGGAAAGCCTGACCCTCGGTGGTGCCTTTGACTGTTTCGATAATATCCACCGGGCACAGTATTTTACACCATCCGATAAACACGATACATTCCTGGAACATCTGTTGAGATATGGTAATGCCTATCAATCGCAAAAGGCGCAGGCTACCAATTCTCTTTTTGGTGCGATTGAAGAAGTGATGGTGCAGGAACCCAAACCGCCGGAGCGAAAACCTTGGCCACTGATCGAAAAACTGAATCGGGAAAAAGAGGTTACCGGTATTTTTGTGAGCGGCCACCCGCTCGATGATTACAAACTGGAAGTAGAAAACTTCTCCACTTGTACCTTGGATCGTCTGCACAATAACCAAACCGGCTCCAACCTCAATCTGATTGGAATGGTCAGTATGGCGCGCCATCTCATTAGTAAGAACGGCAATGGATGGGGCATCTTCGAACTACAGGATTACAATGATTCTTTTGAGTTTAAGCTCTTCGGTGAAGACTATCAGAAGTTCAAACACCTGCTCGAAGAAGGCAAGGCATTACTGTTGAAGGGAGGGTTTCAGCGTTCCAATTGGAATGGCGGCGGTATGCAATTTAAAGTAAAGGACATCAACTTATTAGAGGGTATGGCCGAAAAACTGACCACTTCAATAACATTGCGCCTGCGTGTAGAGCGCATTACCCTCGATATGATTGATCAAATCGATGAAGTCTGTAAGTCTCATAAGGGCAATCACCGTTTGAAAGTCGAATTCCTTGATTCGACCAATCGCTTGCAATTGAATATGATTGCCAAAGAGTACACGGTAAATGCAACGAATGGTTTTATCGGCGCAATGGATCGGATGGGGATTGAATACAAGATTAATAACTGACCCTCCAGACCCTCCTCATATAAAGGAAAAAGTAGATAAAGAAAAGTTTGGCAATTTATTGTATATGTTGCATCTTACATAATCGTCCTGGCTGATAGTAAGATTGTTAGTGCATTGATGGGATTTGTCATTGACAGAAAAAGGATGGCGGTATCGGTTTGGGCGGCGGTCAATGAATTTCGAAATGAGGAACTGTTTCTATATACTTCTTCTCTTTTTACCTAACCTTATCCCCGGGCAAAACGCTGATAGCCTTTGGGTGGCGTGGAATGATTCCTCCCTCGAAGATTCTTTAAGAGTTCAGGCGCTGGACGGCTGGAATCGCCTTGCTTTTTTTACCAAACCAGATTCTGCTTTGATTATGGCACAAGTCCAGTTGGACTTTGCAAGTTCCCGGGATTTTGACAAATGGGAAGGCAATGCCCTGGTCTTGTTAGGCACCTATTACCTACAGAGAGATGTCAAGAGGGCACAAGACTATTATCAACAAAGCCTCGATATCTTCGAAAAACTGAATGACATTTCCGGTAAAGCCAAAACCTACTTCAATCTCGGACTTGCTTTTCAGGAACAGGCAAAGATTCCACAGGCTTTAGAGCAGTACCAGAAGGCGCTGATGATGTATGAGGAATTGGATCATACCGGAGGTATGGCTCGCTGCTTTTTGTCGTTGGGCAATATTTATCTCGAGACACAAGATAGCCTGGCATTGGACTATTACCGCAAGAGTTTGGCCAACTTCGAAAAAGATCGATTCGCTCCCGGAATCTCGGCCGCTCACGGTAATATTGGCATTATTTACCGAAATCGCGAGGAGTTTGAACAGGCATTGTTTCATACCAATCGGAGTCTGGTGATCAATGATTCGTTGGGAAGCAGAGCTTTATTGAACTCCACCTACATGCAACTCGGTGAGATTTATGCCGGTCTTGGCGATTATGAAGAAGCCATTGTGAATTTTGACTTGAGTTTGGCCGTCTCCGAGCAAATTGGAGCAAAGCGGCAGATCGTTGCCGCCTCTTACCTCATCGGAGATATTTATAATATCCTACAAGATTATGAAAAGGCCCGGGAAAATTGCGAAAAAGGACTGATCCTGGCCAAGGAACTCCGATTTCCAAAGGGAGAGATGGAGTGTAACGAGTGTCTGGCGACCGCCTATCGGAGATTGGGAGATGCCGAACAAGCCCTTGATTATATGTGGGAATACGTGCGGCTCAAAGAGGCGACCGACAGCCTTTTTAATCAGCAAAAGGTCGATCGGATGGAAGTCAGCTACGAATACGAAAAGCAGCAGTTGGCCGATAGCATCTTGATCAACCGGTTGGAAGCCGAACAGATCGAAAGTGAATTGGCACTTTCCCGTCAGCGCCAGATCCGAAATGCCGTAATCGGAGCTGCGGCAGTAGCACTTCTTTTGATGTTGGGCTTGTATCTGTTTTACCGGAACCGCCAACAAAAGAAAGAGATTGTGATCAAACAAGATTACATCTCCAAGCTGCAGCACGTTGATAAGATGAAGGACCAATTTTTGGCCAATACTTCTCACGAGCTCCGAACGCCTTTGAATGGAATCATCGGTTTGGCCGAATCGCTGTCCGATGGTGTAGCTGGCAAATTGCCCCCCAAGGCCATCTATAACTTAGATATGATCAAGACCAGCGGCCGTAGATTGGCTAACCTGGTGAATGACATACTCGATTTTTCAAAACTGCGCAGTAAAGATCTTGCACTACAACTCAGGCCAGTCGATCTCGGTGCCGCCACTAATTTAGTAGTGACGCTTTCCAAACCACTGATCGGAAAAAAGGAACTGGAGCTATTTAATGAAATTCCGGAGGGACTTCCATTGGCGGAAGCCGATGATGATCGCTTACAGCAGATTTTGCATAATCTGATTGGCAACGCGATCAAATTTACGGAAGAAGGTCGGGTTGTCATTTCTGCCGTCGAAAAAGACGGTTTTCTGGCAATTACGGTTACCGATACCGGTTTGGGCATTCCAGAAGACAAATTCGATACGATTT
>JANQRV010000240.1 GCA_028284395.1 Saprospiraceae bacterium | reverse complement strand
GAGGCGGGACACAAGTCCTCCTGGCCCCACCCGGACAAAAGCCCATAGCCATCAACGGTGCTACTATTTCCCCGGCAGCAACGCCGACCGGTGCCTCCAAGGACGACCTAACCTATCATCGCCGCACCACCATTCCCTCCACCGTGAAAGTCATGCACTACTTATGGTCAAAATACGGAAGTGGTAAAGTGTCTTGGCACGATCTGCTAGCCCCTGCCATTCAATTGGCCGAAGAAGGGTTTGCCGTAGGCCACTTTCGGCACCAGGTTTTTAAAAAATACGAGAAAAGTCTCCGTAAAAGCCCCCACCTGAACGGCCTTTTTGACATGCCGCAACAAGTTGGCGGCCTTTTCCAACAACCATTGCTGGCGGCAACGCTCCGCCAGTTGGCCAATAATGGCGCCGAGGATTTCTACCGGGGAGCGATCGCCAAAAAAATAGCGGCCGATATGGAACAGCATAATGGCTGGATCACCTTAGCTGATTTAGAGGCTTTTCCCGATCCGCAGGAGTTGGAAGCCCTGCACACCAACTACCGCGGATGGGACATTTATACTCAACCACCTCCCTGCGGTGGTTGGACCGCCCTGCTGGCTTTGAATATTCTGGAGCAACATCCCGCTTCCGAACTCCAGGCAGCTACTCAAAGTCGTTTCGAAAAGGTCCTGCAAGCCCTTCATTTGGCGCATCGCGACCGGAAGCAGTCCCCAGTCACCAACCTCCAACAATACCACCCCATCATCCGGCAAAAACTGAGCAAAACACACGCCGGGGATTTACTCTTACAGGCCAATAAAGGAGGAGTCATCACCAATGCCGTCGAAAAACAGGGCGGAGAAACCACCCATTTTTCAGTTGTCGATCAGCAGGGCACCGCCATTGCGGTGACGGCCAGCATCAATGCCTACTTCGGAGCCAAAGCGGCGGCACCCGGCCTGGGCTTTCTGTACAATTCCTATATGGACGACTTCGAACTAGACCAACCCGGCCACCCCTTCGCCATCCGCCCCAATGCCATGAATTATTCCTCCATGAGTCCGACGATCGTTCAGAAAAACGATACCACCCATCTGGTCATCGGAAGTCCGGGTAGTGCGCGCATCATCTCAACCGTCGCACAGCTGACCCAGCTTTGGATCGATGGTAAAATGGGGATCAAAGCCGTCGTATCCCAACCGCGACTGCACAGCATCAACGGCCGAATATACTTTGAAGATCAAAACATTCCCCCGTCCTGGCTCACTCCCTTCCGGGAAAAGGACTTTACAATCCGGACACCAAGCAGAGATTTATTGAAAGACAAACTAAATCCCTATTTTGGTGGAGTCCACGCCATTGCCTGGGAAAATGGTCAATGGGTCGGTGCCAGCGATCCCCGCCGGGACGGCCTCGCACTGCCGTAGCAATTGGAGTGAGACCAGACAAAACAAAATGAAATGAAATCAACCATCGGCATTGGAATCGACCTTGGCGGGACCAAAATAGCGGGAGCTGCTTTTGACCCAAACGGGATGGTTTCTACCAAAGAAGTCGTCTATTTGGAAGGCAAAACGGGCCAACAAGTAGCTAAGAAAATAAAGGAACTCATCCAACACTTGCTGGATTGGGCTGGCGACCACCAACGGCAAGTCCTCCGCGTAGGCGCCACCGTACCGGGCATCTACTACGCTAAAAGCGGCAAGGTATGGGCCCCCAACATTCCCGGCTGGGACAATTATCCGCTCTACGAAGAACTCGCTGACTTCCTCCAGGACAAAGGCATTGATCTGGCCATCGACAGTGATCGGGCCGGTTACATCCTGGGAGAAGTCTGGAAAGGTGCTGCCCAAGGTTGCCGCGACGCCATCTTCCTAGCCGTCGGAACCGGTATTGGAGCCGGCATCCTCATCGACAACCGCGTCCTTCGCGGCACTCAAGACATCGCCGGAGCAATCGGATGGATGGCCCTGACCGATTCTTATCAAGCTAAATACGATCGTTGCGGTTGCTTTGAATACCACGCCTCCGGTCCGGGGATGGCCGGTCTTGCCTCCCATTCTTTCGGCCGACAGATGACCACTAAAGAACTCTTCGATGCCTATCAAACCGGTGATGAAAGAGCGAAAGAAGTGATCCATCAGGCCATTCAAATGTGGGGCAAAGCCACGGCAAACCTAGTCAGCCTTTTTAATCCCGAAAAAATTATCTTTGGAGGCGGGGTATTTGGGCCGGCCGTCGCCTTTCTCGAAGACATCTTTCAGGAAGCAAAAAAATGGGCGCAACCCATCAGCATTGACCTGGTCAGCTTTGAAGCTTCAAAATTCGGTAGCGAAGCAGGACTCTACGGCGCCGGTTATCTCTCAATAAAGCAACCACAGAAGCCACAGAAGCCACAGAAACAACAGCAACAACAGCAACAACAGCAACATGACAACTTCCTACAACTTTAAACAAGTATTTGCAGCAGCCTGCCTGGCCATGCTCCTATTCGGCATTGTTTTGACCAGCCTGGGGGCCATTTTACCCAACATCATTGACAAATTTGGACTGGGCACCATGCAGGCGGGTTCGCTGGCTTCCATTCTGCCGGCCGGCATCCTCGCGGGCTCACTGGTTTTTGGGCCAATTGTGGACCGCTACAGTTATCGGGGATTGTTGGTTTGCTGTGCGATCTTCATTGTGATCGGCTTACAAGGCATTGCATTTTCAAGCCAGGTCTACCTACTGCAAGCGTGTTTTTTCCTCATCGGATTTGGTGGTGGGGCCCTCAATGGTGCTGCCAGTGCTTTGGTCGCAGACATCAGTGAGGCGCAGCCGGATCAACGCAGTGCGAATCTAAGTCTGCTGGGCATATTCTACGGAATTGGTGCGCTTGGTGTGCCTTCGTTAATGGCATTGCTGTCTTCCGTTTTGTCTTACGAACAAATACTTTCCTATACGGGGCTTTCCGTCCTTTTACCGGCATTGTATTTTGGCGTACTTCAGTTTCCGGCTCCCAAACAGTCGCAGGCTCCTCCTCTGAAGGCCACTTGGGCACTATTGGGTGATGCCCGACTCAGTATGCTGGGGCTTTTCCTCTTTTTTCAAAGCGCCATCGAAGGGGTGACGAGCAACTGGGTGACGACCTTTCTGCAAACGAAATATGCGGTCACGGCAACAGATGCCCTATTGGCATTGAGTGTATTCATTATGAGTCTGACGGTGACGAGGTTGTTTTTTTCCTCCTTGTTGAGGCGAATGTCCCCCTATCGGGTGCTGGTCATTTCCGTCTTTATTTTACTGCTTGCAGCCGCTTTGTTTCTACTCCCGGAACTGGGATCACTGTTTTTCTTAAGTATGGCGCTTTTCGGCATCGGTTCAGCCGCTGGATTCCCCGTCATTCTTGGTTACGTTGGGGAACTGTACGCAGAACGCACCGGCACTGCCTTCAGCTTTGTTTTTGGCATCGCCTTGATCGGCAACATCCTGATCAATTACGCCATGGGCCTGATCGCTCAGCGCTTCGGCATCGAACAATACCCTCTGGTAATTCTGGTCTGTACAGTTGGCCTACTGCTGATTGCATTGACAAAACTGCCTGGAATCGTTCAACAACAAAATTAAAATACCATAAAACGAAATCGACATGTTAGCAAAGAAATGGCTGGAAAATGCCAGAAACGTCATGGACAGGATCGAAGCAACACAACTGGAAAACATCAGTAAGGCTGCCACCTTAATGGCCGACTCGATCGAAGCGGGGCGCTGGGTTCACACCTTCGGCTGTGGGCATTCGACCTTGCCGATTGAAGAGATGTATCCCCGAATCGGTGGGTTCGTCGGATTCCACCCCATCATCGAGCTCCCACTCTCCTATTTTACCCATATTGTCGGAGACATGGGCGTTCATCAATTCATTTTTCTGGAGCGCGTCGAAGGGTATGGCGATCAGATCATGAAGGGATACAATTTTGACAGCAAGGACACCATGTGGTTATTCTCCCACACCGGCATCAACAATGTCAACATCGATGTGGCATTGAAAGCCAAGGAACTGGGCATGCCCGTGGTGGTTTTCGGATCAGCAGCCGAATCAGTCGGCAAAAAAACACGACACTCCTGTGGAAAAACCCTATTCGAAATCGCGGACGTCGTCGTCGATTCCTGCGTACCGCTCCAGGATGCCAGTGTAGACCTCAAAAACCACATCGATAAAGTTGGCCCCATCTCCACCCACGCTTTCGTGACGGCAGTATGGATGACCATTACGACCGTGGCCGAGATTCTGGCCGATCGCGGCGTTCAATTGCACATTCATCCTTCGCACAATATCCCCGGAGATACGACGGCACACGAGCGACTGGATGCAGCGCTGAAGGAATACAAGCGGAGGATAGTGGGCGTCTAACGACGCTCATTCGTCTTTCAGGAAGTCGGCCGGATTGGAAAAGGACAGTTTCAGCGCTTGTCGACTGACGGTCAACAACGCAATTCCTCCAACTACCAGTCCGGCCACGGCAAAGACCCACCAATTGAGGTCAATCCGATAGGTATAGTTCGCCAACCAGGAGTTCATAATGTACCAGGATATCGGTACTCCAAAGACGAGGGCAATCAACACGAGCTTCAGGTAATTTTGGGTCAGTAAGCCAAATAAGTTGCTGATCGAAGCACCCAGAATTTTGCGAACACTGATTTCTTTACTCCGCTGCTCGGCCAGGAAAGTCGACAGGCCGAACAAGCCCAGGCAGGCAATCAATATCGCCAAACCGGCACAGGTGGCAAAAACATTCCCGGTCCGACGAACGTCCGCATACATCTGTTCGTAGGTCTCATCCAGGAAGGCATACCGAATTGGTTGATTAGGCATAAAGCGGTCCCATAGCGTAGCAATGGAACTCAGTGTTTTAGGCGTATCTTTTGCTTCAATTCGAGCCGCAATGATCGAGGCAGCACCACGACCGCAAAAGAAGACCAAGGGGCGGATATCGTGTTTCATCGTTTCAAAGTGAAAATCTTCCACTACGCCGATGACGTTCCAGGTTCGCCAATTTCGGATCTGTTGGTCGATGGGGTCTTCCAATCCCAGCTTCCGGGCCATGGTCTGGTTGATGATGACCGCCGCAGTATCGCCCGCCATCTCTCTGGAAAAATTCCGGCCGGAGATCAAATTGATCTTCATGGTGGGGATGTAGTTATCCGCTACCCACCAGGCCTGCCCGCCCACTCCTTTATCGATCTTTTCGCGGCCTTCGATCCAGAACTCATTGTTGTCCCGACTCGTCCCTTCAACTGGAAAATAATTGCTGTTTGTGACCGACGTTACCGAAGCCAACTTCTCCAATTCCTCCTTAAAGGTATCGGTCTTATCGCCCAGCGTCGAAGCTCCGTGAATGAGTACCACCTGCTCTTTGTCAAAACCGATCTTCTTGTTCAAAATGAATTGCATCTGATGGTATACCACCAGTGCACAGACCACCAAAACGATCGAAGTCGTAAATTGAAAAACGACCATGGTATTGCGCAACCCACTGTTCTTAGTACCTCTACTCACATTGCCCTTTAAGACACTAATCGGATTGAAGCCCGACAAATAGAAGGCCGGATACACCCCGGCAAACAATCCGATCAAAATCGCTAAAAGTGCCAAAGACGGCAACAGCCACCAGGCAGAAAGCGGCAATTCCAATGTCTTTCCCGACAACTGATTGAAGAACGGCAAAGCTCCCATCGCCAGAAAAGTGCCCAGCAATACGGAAATGCTGCTGTACAGGATAGATTCGGTCAGAAATTGATGGATCAAATTACCCCGGTGCGACCCCACCGCTTTCCGAACGCCCACTTCCTTGGCGCGGTTGGATGACTTGGCCGTAAAAAGATTGACGAAGTTGATGCAGGCCAGCAGCAATATAAAGACGGCAATGGCTCCGAAAAGTCGAACGATCCGAATATCGCTGTGCCGGTAGTTGTCAAAGGTATCGGCAGATTTTAGATAGATGTCACCAATGGGTTGCAACTCAAAGCTACGGTGCTTCCGGGCTACTTCCGCAAACGGATTTTCCGTTTTCACCAAATGCCGAACGATGTAATCTTCCTTGATGGCCAACAACTTTTCCTCCAGTGCGGCAATGTCCGTTCCGGGCCGCACCCTCAGGTATACATCGTAATTTTGGCAACACCAGCTGGTTTGTTCTCCATCCCAAAATTCGACATCGACCAGCGTAAGTAGAAACTCAAAAGAAAGGTGAGAAGTACTTGGAAAATCCACCACGCCGCCAATGGTGTGTGGTCGTTCCATATTTTCGTCCAGGATAACGGTCTTACCGACGGGGTTTTCTCCCGGAAAATATTTATCGGAGATCCGCTTGGAAATAACCATGCTGTTGGGTTTGGCCAGTGCTTCTTTCCGGTTGCCGTAAATCATGGGCATATCCAAAATTTCCAGCATCTCGGGATCGGCATATCCAAATCCATCTTCGTAATTGCTTTGTTCTTCTTCGATGCGCCGAAACTGGTTGTCACCGGCCAGATACCAATCGCGACCGATCATGCGCCCTGCGATCTCAATGTCCGGATAATCCTCATTCAGCAATTCTCCGATCTGCGCCGAAAATGAAGTCCACTTTTTAATCTGAAATTCGGGATTGCTGCTCACATTCAATAAGCGATAAGTACGATCTTGCTCACTGTAATGTTGATCGTAGCTCCTTTCGTGCTGTACAAATAAGGCAATCAACAAAAAAGAAGCAATGCCAATGGCAAAACCCCCGATCTTGATAAATGAATAACCTTTGTTTTTGATGAGATTGCGATAGCCGATCTTCAGATTTTGCTGGATCATAATGGGTCTGTTTACATTAAGAGACTCTAGTCAAAATCAAAAGTTGGAAGATGCCCGGATCTCGCCCTCATCCCGCATCACCGACCGAATCATATTGACCGTCGACAAATGCCCGCCCGACAATAGCCGGACAAACCATTTTTCCTTCAGCGACATGGCCCTTAGAATCTGCTGCTCAGAAAGTCCCTTATGGTACAATTGAGCAACTTTTCCATAAAACTCTTCCAGGAAATGAAGCTTTTTCCGAAGCTTCGATTTTCCATTCTTAAGTTGAGGGTTGTGCGCACAAAACAGAACGTCAAAGTCCAGCTGTAACACCCGTTGAATAGACTGGATTTGCTGGGCCATGCTCTCATCTTGGATAAAGTAAGCGATGTAGTGATGCAGGTAGAGATCCGCCGAAAACAACCACCCTCTTCCAGCCTCGAAAAGAGCCAGCATGTCGATGGCGTGACCGGGAACGGGAATGACTTCCAACTCGAATCGATTCGTCTCCACTACCGGTCCCACAATTTCCAATTGGTCGGTACCGGGCCGGTCTCCCCACGATAGCTTCTGCGGTAAACTGATGCGAGGCGGCCGAATCATTAATTGTGCACAAAGTTCCGAACTATAAGCCCGACAATTGAAGTGTTGCTGCAAAAAATTGAGGTTGCCGGTGTGGTCCTCGTGATGATGCGAAATGAAGATCTGCTCGACCGGCAATTGACCGATGGCTTCGACGATGGAAGTCCTCATTTTTCGGTACCCGGTATCAATCAACAAGCCGTCCAGGTAATAGATGTGAGCGTAAACGGAAGGTTTCCCAAAAATGCCGTGGCCAAACTTATGGCCCAACACTTCCTCCACGGTAAATTTTTCGATGACCATCATACTTCAAACGAGCGTTTATACTTGCACGACCAACTAAACTAACAAAATCTTCGTCTTTGAGACAATGAGGAGCGGATCAATGAAGTTATTTAATCAGCGATACGATACAACACAGCAACCTCCGACGAGCCACACCGGTAAAATCTAAGCAAACGACCTACCAGAAGCCGACAGATTTTCAGCTACATTCCATACAATCCTAAACCTTTGAAAATGTATCAAATTCCTTTTATCCAAAGTCGTTTACAAGCCTTATCAGGCCCTAAAAGTGTCATTTTTTTATTGCTTTTCCTCTTCCTTTGTCCATCCCTACAAGCACAGGAGCCGCGAAATGCGGTCCAACAGATGAGAAACGTCGATTATCGGGGCTTGCGGAATAGCAACGAACTCTTCCTGGGGTATCCTTCCGAAACCGCCTGGAAGTCGGCCAACTTAGTATCCAACGCGCCGGTTAAACAATTGAAGATCCACCAACCGGTCAAATATGGCCATCTGGATCTGTACTTGATCACGGGAAAAACCTCTTCAAGTCATATCAAATCTCTAAAGACCCTGAAAGAGAGTCTCGCCGACAAGACCGGTGTAGTGAAAGAAACCGGCGATGTAAATCAGCTTGCCGTCCAAAACAAATCAAAGAAATTAGATCTCTTCATCAACGCGGGTGATATTGTAAAGGGTGGAAAGCAAGACCGGACCCTGGCCTACGATCTGTGGGTACCCAGCAATACGGAAGCGGCCCTTCCCAGCTTCTGCGTAGAACACGATCGTTGGTCGAAACGAGGTAACGAAGAAGTTGCTTCCTTTGCCAGCAACAGTTACCTGCTGAGTTCCCGTAGTCTGCGCATCGCCAGCACGGTCAACAACACACAAGGCGAGGTTTGGAAGGAAGTCTCCAAGTTACAGGAAAAACTCAATTCCAAACTCGATACCGAAGTATACGGGGCGGCATCCGCCAGCAGTCTGCAGTTGTCACTCGAAAACGAAGAACTCCAGGAAAAGATAAAAGAATACGAAAAAGCTTTCGCCAGCTTTGGGAAGGATAAGGAAGCCATTGGTTTCGTATTTGCCATCAACGGCGAATTATTTGGCGCCGATTACTACATCGACCCGGCCTTGTTCTCCCGCATGAGAGAAAAACTACTAACTGCTGCCATCGTCGAAGCCGTCAGCGAGCAAGCAACAGATCAAGAAACCAAAACCCTTACCTCTTCACAGGTACAAGCGGCCCTTCAAAAAATGACCGACCTGCAGGAGGGACAATACTTATCCTACAACCAGCACAACACCACTATTAAATTGGAAGACAACGAAGGTTATTTGCTGGAGTCGCGAATCAACCCCAAATCCGGCGTTCAGGCAAATGAAACGGAGATACTTTTAAAAGATTTTGACCCCGCTAATTGGTTGCATCGGAGTTTTATCTTTAAGCCGGTGGAAGCGGAGTAATGCTGCGGCAATCTTGGCGATTGTTTTGATGCTGCGGTCGCCCTGGTGGGCTCTCTTGATGCTGCGATGGCCTTGACGGCCATCTTGATACTATGATGGTTCCCAAAAGCGATTTTGTCAAACGAAAACGTTTAGTGACCAGCATCATAGCATCAAATTCGTCGCCAAGACGAATGTAGCATCACAGCCCCCTCCCAACTCGTCCCTTCAAACCACAGATTAATCACATTTTCCTCTAAGACCGAGATTTAAACCGTAGACTTGTATGCGTAAACCAGATCAACGGAACGCAGAGCGGTTGCATCAATAAATTTTCAAACTAATGGAAATACGTCTTAGAGAACGCGAATTCTTAGCAGTTACCATCCTTGCTGCCCTTTCTTTTGGAGGTTACGTATTCCGTTTTTTCAGCCTAAGTCATGCCGACCGTTTGTCCAAATATGCCGATCCGTTTGTACGCAACGATCTTTCCTTTAATGTATACACCAATATTTTACTGCCGCAATTGAGCCAGGTGGTCGTCCCCTACCTGGCATACGTTTATGGCCACTGGCAGGTGACTCGGTGGATACGCCGTCAAGCCGGGTCAGATCAACCAATGCCTCCATTACTGACCATCCTCCTGGTATTGCTAAATCTGTTGTTTGTCGGGTTTTTACTAGCGTTTGCGGCCAACATCTCATCTTATTACGGTCGGCCGGCTTATTTCCACTACGGGCATGCGGAGTTTCACTACCTGGCCTTATTCGGCTTCAATGCAAAGCCGATGACCAATGTGTTTTTTGGCCTCATTCCCGGAATTGGACTGGCAGCAGCCTACTTTGTTTGGGTCTTACTACGGGAGTCCTTTCTCTATTGGTTTACCACCAGAAAACGGGATTTTTCTTTAGCGGGCACCATTTTGAACCACGTCAGCACCGCCTTGGTCATCACGCTTGCCGTCGGTTGGTTTTTAAGGATATTCCTGTTTCATGAGATACCGCACCTGTTTCAAAACATGTTTTTGACTTTCGCCCTTGCCACAAACGGCGTTTATCTCAGCAATACATTTTGGTTATTTCCGAGTAGGACGAAGAGGGGGAGCTGGGACCGGGAAACCTGGACAAAATTGCTCCTCTCTACTTTTGGCATCGCCCTGCTTAGCGTCATCTGGCTACCCCAATATCTGCTTCCGGCAACCCTCCATTTTCCCGGCATTCGGCTCTTGTACTATTTTGGGTTCTGGATGGCTCAACTATTGATCACAACGCCCTTGAGCTGGCTGTTGTACGAACAAAACAAGGTCTCTATTGACGCCTTTCGCGGTTTGCAAAGCGAGTTGAAGAAGTCACAGGCGGACTTGCAATTATTGCGTTCGCAAATCAATCCACATTTCTTATTTAATGCCCTCAACACTCTGTACGGAACCGCACTGTCCGAAAAATCCAGCCGGACGGCCGATGGCATCCAAAAGTTGGGCAATATGATGCGCTTCATGTTGCAGGACAATCATCGCGATCGCATTCCTCTGAAAAAAGAAATCGAGTATCTGACCGATTACATTGATCTACAAAAATTACGAACGCAGATCTCCGATTCGATCCAGATCGAAACCGAAATCGTCAGCGCCGCTTCTAACCACCAGGTCGCCCCAATGCTCCTCATTCCGTTTGTAGAAAACGCCTTCAAACACGGCATCAGCCTTAATCATCCCTCCTGGATCCACATCCGATTGAAAGCCGACCATCATAAATTGAGTTTCGAAGTGATCAACAGCCTACATCGGAAAACCGGCCTGGACCTGGAACAAGATCGATCGGGCATCGGACTGCAAAATGTGGCCGAACGACTCCGTCTGTTGTATCCAAACCGGCACGACTTGTCCTACGGTCCTCAGGAAAAACAATTCATTGCGCACTTAAAACTCCAATTCTAAACCCAAATCCTATGCTCAAAGCCATTGCCATCGACGACGAGCCGATCGCCCTTGACATCATCCGTCAGCTCGCGGAAAAAGCGACCTTGGTACAAATGGAGGCTTATTTCATTAATGTCTTCGAAGCCATGCACTACCTCCAGGAAAACGTGGTCGACCTTTTATTCCTCGATGTCCAAATGCCGGATATGAGCGGCATCGAATTTTTGCAATCACTCCCCGATCCTCCCATGGTCATCTTCACCACTGCTTACAGTGAGCATGCCGTCACTGGTTTTGATCTCGATGCGGTCGACTTTCTACTCAAACCCTTTTCGCAAGCTCGTTTTTTGAAAGCCTGTAACAAGGCCTACCAAAAACAACAAAACAAGACCGGTTCGTCCAACACCATTTTCTTGAAAAGCGGTTATGATGAAGTACGCGTGCAATTGGATGAAATACACTACGTGGAAGGGAGTGGCAATTATGTCACTTTTGTGCTTGCCGACAAAAAGATAGTCACCCGAACCACCATGAAACACACGGAAGCCAGATTACAATCACAAGATTTTCTCCGCGTGCACCGATCCTACATCGTAGCCAAAAAATACGTCTCCAAAATCAGTCGTCATTTTTTGTATCTCGATGATAAGGCCATACCGATTGGGGAGGGTTATCGGGATCGGATTGGCGGAATTAAGTGATACTGCGATGCTACGGTCGCCTGATGGCTCCCTTGATACTGCGATGGCCTTAACGGCCATCTTGATACTATGATGGTCTCAAAAGTGATTTTGTCGAACGAAAGCGCGGTATGACCAGCATCAAAGCATCCAATTCGTCGCCAAGACGAATGTAGCATCAAGGGAGCCATCAGGCGACCGCAGCATCATAGCAACGCTTTTTCATCAGCTTTAAAAAAAAATAGAACATGAACTCCGTAAAACAACTCCTTACGAGCCTGCTACTCCTATGCCTTGTTTCAACTGCTTTGACAGCCCAAGAACTGGATACTACCTTGCTGAATCGCTTCTTTCAATCACTGGAAAAACGCAATGAAGCCATGGGTAGCGTAGCCATTTTGAAGAATGGGAAATTGCTTTATGAAAAAGCAATTGGCTACCAAAACCTCACGCCTCCGGCTGGAATACCGGCTACTACGAAGTCAATTTATCAGGCGTGGTCGATTGGCAAAACATTTATCAGTACGATGATCTTACAAATGGTCGAAGAAGGGAAGCTTCGTCTGGAAACTACGTTAGACCAATACTTCCCCCAAGTGCCCAATGCCTCCAATATAACCATCCGGCAAATGTTGAGTCACCGAAGCGGCATCCACGATTACACCCAGAACCCATCTCCCGAGCCTTGGGAAACCGAATTGGAAGGTCCGATCGACCACCATGGCATGATACGCCTCGTCAGTCAATTGGAGCCGGATTTCGCCCCCGGGGAGCGATTTCAATACAGCAATTCCAATTACTTGCTTTTGGGATACATGATCGAAAGATTGGACAGCTTGCCCTTTACCGAAGCGTTGGCCCGAAGAATTACCATCCCGCTGGGACTCAAAGATACCTTCTTCGGATCGGGAACCACCGAGCAAAAAAGCCGAAAGTGTTACGCCTATGCGCGTAAGGATCAATGGGTAAGGGTCGACGAAGGAGAAGATGCTTTCAACCCATCCCAGGTCGGTCCCGGCATTTTGACGACACCGGCCGAGTTAACGCAATTCATCGAAGCACTTTTCGAAGGTCGGCTTCTTTCTCCCCAAAGTCTGGAGGAAATGATCGACATCGACGACTTTTACGGACTGGGTATCATTAAAAGCCCTTTTAGTGGCCACGATGGGTTTGGACACAGCGGAGGTTACCTTGCTTCGCGCTCCAATCTGGTATATTTCCCCCGGGAGAAGCTAGCGGTTGCCTATTGCACCAATGGACACGTTTATCAGATGGAAGAAATAGTTCAGCATGTGCTACAAGTCTGTTTTGAGCGTCCCTTTGGCGTCTCCGTCGACCGCTGGCCTTTCTTCTTTTTACTCCTCGGGCTTTTCATCGTATTTTTCACCTACCGCCTTGTTGATCGGCGATCCATAAGCTACCAACGGATGTTGATACTGGGAGTGATCGTGCCCATCCTATTTTGGGC
>JANQRV010000235.1 GCA_028284395.1 Saprospiraceae bacterium | reverse complement strand
TGTAGAATATGGAGTCGCGAGCTGTATTTTCGGGCTAGTTCTACCGCCAGGCTGGAGGATTTTAAGCACCCTTCCACACTTCTGATTTCCGGATGCAAGTGCAACGGTATGTCTTCCCCATATTTCTCCACGGCGGCCTTTAAATTGGTGCGAATCGTGGCTTCGTCTTCGCAGTGAGTAGCCATCAGCATGGGTACCTGTGAAAACAGGTTCTCCAGGGTTTTCTCATCATCCACGAGCATATTGCCGGTGCTTGACCCCATGAATATTTTAATGCCGCAGACCTCCTTGGGGTTTGTTCGGAGTACTTCTTCCAAATTATCGTTGGAGGCCCCCATAAAGAAGGAATAATTCGCCAAAGAAGTTTTGGCTGCAATGTCATACTTATCCTGCAGTAACTTTTGTGTCAATGCTGGCGGTTTCGTGTTTGGCATTTCCATAAAAGAAGTGACACCACCCGCCACGGCAGCCCTAGCTTCCGAATGGATATTCGCCTTATGAGTAAGCCCCGGTTCACGAAAATGTACCTGGTCATCGATGATTCCCGGAATCGCGTGCAATCCTTCGGCATTGATTTCGATGTCGGCTAATCGATCAATTTCACCTTCGATCTTTTCGACCTTCCCGTTTTTCAAAAAAATGTCTGCCGTAAATATTTTACCGCGGTTTACTATGTTTGCATTTTTAATGAGGATGCTTTGCATTTGTTATTACTTTTATGCCGATTGAAGGCGCAAAGGTACGACAGGCGCCATAGAAAAATAAGAATCGATGCTGCGAAATAAAAATATTACCGATATCAAGGTAGGAGTGCTTGGGGGAGGCCAACTTGGAAAAATGCTTGCACTAGCTGCCGCAAATTGGCATTTGCCCCTTCATTTTCTCGATCGATCTGCCGATTTCCCGGCCGGTTTACCCGGCGCAAATTTTAGCGAAGGAAGTTTCAAAAATTACGACGACGTCTTAAACTTTGGACGTCAAATGGATGTAGTTACGGTAGAAATCGAGGCGGTTAACACCCCTGCCCTCAAGCAACTGCAAAGTGAGGGCGTCATTGTACACCCCGACCCACAAAAATTGGACATCATCAAGGACAAGGGTTTGCAGAAACAATTCTACCAACAGCAACAATTACCCAGTTCAGCCTTTACCCTCTTTGAGGATGGGAGGTCCGTAAAGGCCGCCATCCGCAATGGTTCACTCTCCTACCCTTTCGTTCAAAAAGCTCGAACCGCAGGCTATGACGGTCAAGGAGTAGCGGTAATCAATGATGAAAACGACTTACCTAAAATTTTGCCGAACGCCAGCGTCGTCGAACAAAAAGTTGACATCAATAAAGAGCTAGCCGTAGTGGTTGCGAGAAACCATGATGGCGAGATCCGGACATTTCCAACGGTAGAAATGGAATTTCATCCGGTTGCGAACCTCGTCGAGTTTTTGATTTGTCCGGCCTCGATTGCGCAAGAAATCGACCAGCAAGCACAAGATCTAGCCATTTCCGTTATGAAAGCCTTTGGAATTAGTGGATTGTTAGCGGTCGAATTGTTTCTGGATCAGGACAATAAGATCTGGATTAATGAAGTAGCTCCACGGCCTCACAACAGTGGTCATCACACTATCGATAGTTGTCCGACTTCTCAATTCGAGCAACATTTGCGTGCCATTTTAAATCTGCCACTCGGCGATACAGCATTGAATTGTCCGGCAGTAATGATCAACCTGCTTGGTAGCCGCGTGGGAACCGGGCCCGCTTCTTATAAAGGATTGGCCAAGTCCCTCTCCGTCAATGGAGCCAATTTTCATCTCTACGGCAAAAAGATCACCAAACCCTTTCGCAAAATGGGGCATGTGACGATCACCGACCAAAATCTGGAAAGGGCCAGGGAAAAAGCCAGATTGGTCCAGTCTTCCATCGAAATTTCTCCTACGGGAACTAACTGATGAAAAGCCTGGTTAAGCAAAATGGGATAAACTATTTGAAAATGTTTTTTACTACAGCACATTTCTTTCACCTGGCTTCTCTCGCCAGGTAATGTGAGTCCACCGAGTTAATTGCCGATTCACGTTGCCATCTTGCCACCTGCAATTTGGACAGCGTACCCGTCTTTGATACCCAGCGATTAAGGTCATTGAATATTGGTATTGCCAATGCCATTTGCAGGTCTTTCCTATTTGTTGATCCACTCAATTCAACCTGCAAAATGGCTAATCAAACCTACTGGGGACGGTATACGACCGGACTAGAGCATGCCGTCCAAAAGGAATTAAGATCATTTTCAAAACTGTCATCTCTTTCTATTTCCAAGCGCAATTGTTTCTTTCGCTATCGGGGGAAAATCAAAGATCTACTTCGAATGCGAACTTTGGACGATGTTTACCTTTACCTGGGCGCCATACCTAATATTGCCACCCACCGCAAAAGTCTATCAATCATCGAGAATTCGATCGGACGATTTGATTTTCGCCATGCCTTGACCCGACTAAGCAGCCACAGAACAATTCCGCCCATGCCGGTTTTTCGCGTGACCGTTTCTCTTGCCGGGGGCTGTAACTACAACCGGGAGGAAGTAGCTTCCCGTGTCGCCGGGGAATTGATGCGTCAGAAGTTGGGGAAGTGGAACCCTCAACCCAAACGCGGTTCTTTTCCTGACATTGACGTCCGCATCCACAAACAAGGTTCGAAATGTCTGGTGGGCCTCAGAGTGGGGACTTTTCCCTTATATCGGCGCTCCTATAAGAAGTGCCATCTAAAAGGGGCACTTAAATCTACGGTCGCTGCTTCCATGTTGCAGATGGCCTCTCTACACGCTGGTCTATCCATGCTCGATCCGACGTGCGGCACGGGAACCATTCTAGCCGAAGCCGCCATTGCCCATTCATCCAATCGGCTGATCGGTATTGACCGGAGTCAACAGGCCATCAATTGCGCCAAAATCAACTTAGAGGGGTTGGCTCCTCACGTTAATTTAAGCTGTGGAGATGCACGCAATCTACCCATTCCAACAAATACCATTGATCGCATTGTCGCCAACTTGCCCTGGGGGCAACAAGTAGCAAAAGACCACGACTTCATACAGCGTTTTTTGATGGAAATAGATCGCGTTCTGGTGTCAAATGGCATTGTTGTTTTACTGACCCCGGAGATCGATGAGATCAAGTTGAGTTTGAAAACGGCCCTCCAATTCAGAAGAGCGTATCCGATTCGATTGAATGGCCGGACCGTCGACATTATTCGGATGGAGAAAAAGAGCTAAAAAACCCCTCCTACGGCCTGTTATTTAGCATAATTTTCGTAACCTTCTTTCTCTAACCGATTGTATTTCACAGCAACTGCTTCGGCCAGACGGGATTTGAAGACAAGTATCCTGTTTCGAACTTCCTCATTGGCACTGCCCACGATTTGTGCTGCCAGGATACCGGCATTTTTTGCTCCGTTCAATGCCACGGTAGCTACCGGTACGCCATTTGGCATTTGCAGAATAGACAAGACAGAGTCCCACCCGTCGATAGAATTAGAAGACTTGATTGGAACACCGATGACCGGGAGCGGAGAAAGCGACGCTACCATTCCCGGCAGATGAGCGGCACCGCCGGCACCGGCAATGATCACCTGAATTCCTCGATCGTGTGCCTCTTCGGCATAAGCAAGCATCCGATGGGGAGTACGATGTGCAGAAACAATGGTCAGCTCAAAAGGAATTTCTAATTCCTTCAGAATATCTGCCGCTTGGCGCATGACCGGTAAATCGGAATCCGATCCCATTATTATTCCAACCATTATATTGGATATTGAATTATTCTATGTAAAGTTCAAATTCAACCCTACGGTTCAATTCTCTGCCCTCACGAGTATCGTTGGAAGCCCTGGGCAGCGTTTCACCAAAACCAAAATAGCTCAAACGGTTTTGAGCAATGCCTTTGAACGCAAGGTACTGGTAGCACGTGAGCGCTCTTTGCTCCGATAGAAATTGATTAGAAGCTTCATCACCGGAGCTATCCGTATGCCCGGAAATCTTACATTTATAGCCCGGGTATTTATTCAATAATTCAATGATCTGGTCTAACACTGCGTAGGACTCGTTCAATAAAGTAGCCTTATCTTTTTCAAATTGAACTGCCTCAGTTGCCAAATCCAGGACCTCCTGGTCTTCCTTTTCAATCTCGGGACAGCCGCTGTTATTGAGCGCACCTGGTTGGTCCGGACACTTATCATCCGCATCCATGATGCCATCTTGATCGGTATCCGGGCAACCGGAAAACGGCCCTGCTTTATCCGGACAGAGATCGTCTTTGTCGGCCACTCCATCTCCATCCTCATCCGGACAGCCTCGCATGCGTGGCACCCCTTTTTGATCGGGGCATTCGTCGTCTTCATCAGCAACACCGTCACCATCCCGATCATCGATCGGACAACCACCATTGGTTAATGCACCTCGTTCATTAGGACATT
>JANQRV010000218.1 GCA_028284395.1 Saprospiraceae bacterium | reverse complement strand
AATGTCGACAATTTTTATACCAATGGATTGTTAGACGCTCAAGCGGTACTGGATGCCGACGGAAAAAAATACAAAGAGACCATCTACACCCATCAATTGGTGGATGTCGCTACCGGTGCGCCGGTGTCCCCGGCGATTCTGAAATCTGCTGACGGCCTGGTGTTTCCGGCATTGGTGGAAAGAAAAACCATTTATTACGAAGGTGGCGATAGCCTGGTCGTGCAAACAGCGATCAACTACGAGTACGATGTACAGGGTAATGTCATTCGGGAAATCGACCTGGGCAATGGCACTCAGGCCGACGTTTTAACCACCGAATTCGATTACCACGATGACGAGGAGAAGTATTTTAAGTCCTTGTTAAAAGAGGTTAGAAAATATACGGCACAGGGATTGCGTCGGCACAGTCTTTACAGCATTGACGCTCGGGGCAATATCACGGCACTCGAACACCTGCTGGAGGATGGCCCAAGCGCGGTGTTCTCCATGAATTACGACGAATTCGGAAATGTCATCCGATTACAACGGCCGGCCAACCACAGTGGGGATCGACTCTCGATCGATTACGAGTTCGACCCGGACCTCCACCAGTATCCGATCACGGAAACCGACGGCTACGGCCACGTCGTATCGAGAAAATTCGAAGTTATTTATGGCCATGAGACGGAAGAAATCGGCATCAATGGCGAGGTAAGTTCCATAGAATACGACCACCTTGGACGGCTCATCAACGCCAGGTGGCCTTTCGAACATGTCAGTGGTCAGCCGTACACCATTGCCATGGAATATTTTCCGCATGCGGACGTCCCCTCGGCAATGGCCCGCCATTACGATGCCGAACACGATCGGGACATCACGACCTATACGTTCGTCGACGGACTGGGTCGAGCCGTTCAAACCAAGCAAGAAGCAACCGTCTACCGCAGTAACGGATCCGAAAACACCACCGAGATGATCGTGTCCGGAACGGAGAATTTTGACGCCTTCGGGAGGGTGGTTGCCGCCTATCATCCCATAACGGAACCCTTTTCCAACCGCGCAGCATTCAATCCCGATCCAGACCTCGTAGAGCCATTAACGATCTCTTACGACGTCTTGGACCGACCGTTGGAAATGGTAGAAAGAGACTTGGGCAAGGCGACCTATGAATACCGAATCGCCAATGACAGCAAAGGCATCACTGGTCTATTGACCCACTTGACCAATGCCAATGGTCACACCAGTAGTAAGTTTTTCGACACGCGGGGGCGACTGATTTCTACCCGGCAAGACAGCCCCGAGGGAGATATGTGGCGCCATTTTCGCTACAACGGATTGTCGGAATTAACCACCACCATCGATCACAATGACAACCAAACCAACTATACCTACGACTGGCTGGGTCGACGAACCTCGGTCCACTATCCGGATGCCGGACTGACCGAATTGAAATACGATCCGGTGGGCAATCTTCGGCACCGGATCACCAGTAGCATCCGCGACGTCATCTCTACCGATGGATCCATTCGCTACACCTATGATCGAGAACGACTGATACAGATCGACTATCCGAAATACTTCCAGAACAAAGTGCAAATCCACTACGGCTCACCCGGCGATTCGCTCAACCGCGTGGGCAGAGTCTGGCTGTTGGAAGACGCCACCGGAGGTCGCGAATTCTTCTACGACGCCAACGGTGAAATCACCAAGACCATTCGTACCATCATGGTCAACCGGTCCAATGTCTTCACGTTCGTTTGGGAAAACACCTTCGATACCTGGGGACGTATCCAAAGCATGGTCTACCCGGATGGGGAAGTCGTTGATTTCAGCTATGATCAAGGAGGCCGATTAAGAGCAATGGTCGGTGAAAAACTGGGAAGTCGATATCCCTATGTAGATCAACTGGGTTACGATAAATTCGGCGATCGTTCTTTCCTGAAATACGGCAATCAGACCATCACCGACTATGCCTATGAAGCGGGAAAGCGTCGCTTACAAAGCAGTACGACCAGGGCACCCGGAGGAAAAGAGATCGTCGACCACCAGTACGAATACGATTTCCTCGACAATTTGATTGGACAGCAGGGCAACGCTACGACCAATCTTCAAGACGACCGGTCCGCTTTTAACTACGAATACAGTTTTGACGAAGCCAATCGACTGGAAGGGGCATCGGCCTCGTGGCAAACTGCAGATCGAAGGGAAACCTTCGAGACGGACCTTGGCTACGACCTGCTCAACAATATAACCTGGAAGTCGAGGCAACACCTGCGCGACAATCAAGAGGTGCTGCCCAACAGCTTCAATTTCGACTACCTTTACGAGCACGAGTCCAAACCCCACCGACCTTCCGAGATCGGGGGGCGTCAGCATTTGTATGACGCCAATGGCAACCTCTTGCTCTCCAACAGTAATGCCATTTTTTCGTACCAACAAAACCTTTGGGACGAGGAGAATCGTCTGATCGCCACTTCCGACAACGGCTACATCAGCTACTATACATACGATGCTTTCAGCGAGCGGGCCATCAAAAGCCACGGCGGTGTTCAAGGTATTTTCATCGATGGAGTCGCAGCCGGCTACATCAATCATCAAGATAACTTTTCGGCTTACATCAGTCCGTTCTTTTCCTACCACATGGATTTCTTCACCAAACACTATTTTATCGGTGATGAGCGCATTGCAACCAAGGTGGGCACCGGAAACTTCAATACCAACCTATTCACCGGTCAGGTCATTACTGCCGGTGGATTAGACTATAAGAGTCGGATCCAACAATACGAACGTTCGATCCTGGACTACTTTGCTTCTCTAAATATCCCGCCGGGCCCGCCGACCATTCCGGGTTACTACGCTCAGCCCGAGATCAATACGGTCTCTTTACCCAATGCTACGAATCAAAACCCGTATACGGCCCCTCCGGTCAATTGGCCGAATTTGGTAGGCCCGCCCGACACCACTGGCCCGCCCGGCATTCCAGTCTGGTTTGCACCAGTCGACAATGCTACCGTCTCCGGCGGTTACGGCTTTGAAGGTTTTCCTCAATTCTACGAATTGGAACAGTTTTTTTATCACTATGATCAACCCGGCAATCCTGGAGTTATGACCGACTTCGCCGGCAATGTCCGGCAGTACGCCAGCTATTTTGCGCAAGGAGATGTTTTTGTGAGCGATAAAAGCGGCATCGAGTCTTCTCCCTATTATTTCCAAGGCCTCGAGCTGGACTTTGAAACCGGCATGTACTACTTTGGCGAGCGTTACCTAGATCCCCGAACCGGCCTTTGGCAAAGCGTCGATCCCCGTGTACAGAATTTCGGAGAGTTGACCTACCAACTCAAACCGGAAGGTGGGCTCTTCTTCGACTACGCCGGTCCCAAATCGGTAACCGACGAGGGAATCGACACCGAGATCATCAACATTGAGCGGCCCGACCTGATCGTAGACGGTGTCCCTCAGCTGGTAGATGCCAATGACTTCGATTTTAACGTACGGGAAGCCTACCAGTCTATCCGTGACGCTTACACAAAATGGCAAAAGAAAAAACGACGACAGGTTCAATTGCGCCCGGGAGATCCCAAGTCACAGGCTATGTTGCAGCAACTGTATGCCGACCTGGAAGCTTACGATGCACAAAAAAAGAAGAATCGACAATTCGAACTCAAACCGGATGATCCAAAATCCATTAAAACCATCCGGTCGCTGAAAAGAAAGTTACGCGTTCACGATCTGAAACAGAAGTTTAAAGCCATGCTCAAGAAGGCGAAGCAAAGGGTCCGTATTAAGTGAATTTTTATCACCGTAGCGCTGCTATGCAGAGAAAAAAAACAGTTCTGAGAACCATTTATCTAAATTTTTCGCTTCGAAACAGAAACCTTAAACAACTTCAGTAAGAGATCAGCCGTTGAATTGTTCGGAGTCGGGGATCTTATCATCATCCTTCAAAGACTCCGTCTTTTCTTCTTCGGGACTCAAGGTGTATTTCCAACGATCTCCATAGATGGACTCGTAGATAATTTCAATCTTGATTTTAGTAGAATTATTGTAAAATTCTTGTGCCAACGGTTTATTTCTGGAAAGGCTCAATGCCTTCATTCCATCTCCTGCTTTAAGCACCGTCCGATTAACTTGAGTGTTCGAAATATAGGTGTTTACGGAATCCGGCAAGGTAAATTTCTGGAAAAGGTCCCACCAATCTTCCGCAGGATCGCCGTCAAAAGAGACGCGCATGCCCGAAATAATGGCCGGCCCCACGCCCGCATTGCTCACTAAAATATTGTAATCGGAGATGCGACGATCCGCTAAGGAGTGAGATTTTGATATGGTTAATTCTATGTGCGGCCAAACCGCCGCCTGTGCCTGCTTCTGCATGAGCTCACGCTGTTCGGACATAATGGCCGTTTGTCTCACCGAGACCACCAGGGCACAAATACTGATGATGGCGACGGCAATGGCAATGATGTATTGCGGGTCCCTCAATACGGAGCTCCAGGACTTGTTTTCCATGGCGGTAGTTTATTTATTTTAAAAGAACACTTCCTCCGAATCCGCAACGTAGACCCGAGTACTCTTGCTGTACTGGCCACCGTTGGGGTCCTCAAAAACCAATTCCACATAAAAGGCCCGAAAGCCGTCGGCGGGAAAATCTACGGAAATCTCAAAACTCCCCGAGGATTCGGCATCGAGTTTTTTTCTGGAGAAAGCGCCATCCCTAAAGTCGCGATCGGGAGAGTCTGCCTGCCAGAGTGCCGCCTCCACAAACCGATCGCTCGCTGCCGCAACAGCAAGGGTGATCTGATTGGCTCCTGCTTGCAGTTCCCAGTCAACCGAGGGGTTCTTCTCCCCTCGCAAAGCATATCCCATAAAAGCACTTAGGGCCGCAATGGCAGGTTCACCACCCGACAGGTCATGGCCGGCATTCGGCACATAGTGTAAAAAATTATTACCCGGCAACTCATCGAAGTAATGCTTTACCGCGTCGATGGGCCAAAATTCGTCATTGGTACCAATGACGATCAATTTTGGGACATTGAGCCGATCCCGGTAAGAGAAAGGATCAATCATTTGGGTCAGCTCATCTCCGACCAGGGTGCCGACCTCCTGAACGATGCCCAATTCGACATAGTCCGATATTTGCGGACTGTAGTCTTCCCACACCTCCAATTGATAACTGAGATTGACGGGCATATTCAATACATCGATTACCATGGGTACAATGGCTTCTACCCGTCGGTCGGTCGCGGCAGTCAACCAAGTCGTCCAACCCCGCTTGGAGGCTCCCGACACCACAAATCGGTTGATAGAATGACCGAGGGTTTCGGTCCCGTAAGCCGAGAGGACATCCATGGCCCGGTGGGCACTTTTCACCATGGGAAAAAGCAATGGCCAGGTATAGTCGTTATCCGCTTTAAAATTGTGAAGGGTAAAGGAGATCAAGGCATCTTCCGTTAGGCCGCCGAATAGCGGTTGATTAGGCGTCTGCTGAAGAATGGCCGTAACGGCTTTGTTTTTCGTAGCAACCAGGCTGGCTGCAAAAGAAAAATTATCGTTTTGCGATGTCCATTGGGGTTCGCCATTGCGCACCGAACCACCACTAATGAAAAGCAGGGCCCCGTCGTGATCGATCTCTTGCGGGACAAAAATTTTCAACTCGTGTACCCAGGTGTGCTCTCTCCATTTTTGGGAAGTGAGCGCAAGGACGTGAACGGTGACCAAACCCTGGTC
>JANQRV010000175.1 GCA_028284395.1 Saprospiraceae bacterium | reverse complement strand
CAACAAAGTCATAATACCACCCTGACGGTAGACGGACTGATTAGACCCAGGGATGAATTGACCATTTCTTATATGCTCTCCGGAGCGCGGGATAACTCAAATGACACCGTGGGCTTGGCCGGAAGGTTTTTTACCGGATATTCTGCGAACAACCTTTACCTAGGGTGGTTGACCAATTTTGTGTCGGAACGGTACAACCCCGATATGGGTTTTGTATTCCAAAAAAATGTCATTTGGCACAACCCCGGCGGCTATTACATTTGGCGCCCGAAAAACATACCCTGGATTAGGCGTTACGATCCCGGCGTATTTTTCAATTATTATCACGACGCTAGGCAACCGGGAAAATTTCAGCAAGCCAGCATTTACTTTTTTCCCGTTTACATCTTCTTTCAGGATAATGGCTTTCTCGAATACGCCATGACCCCTACATGGCAAAACATCAATTTTGATTTTTCTCCCCTGGGACTACCCATTCAGCAGGATGAATACTTTTATTTGCGGCAATACATTCGATTCCGCACGGATGCTTCTAAGACTTATTCTCTCAAGGGCCGTTTCGACTGGGGGAGCTTTTACGATGGTAAAAGAACAACAGTCACCGCCAGTTTGCGTTTTGCACCCTTGCCCCACGTCGCTTTTACTGCTGAATATGAATACAATAATCTGCGAGACATTGGGATAAATGATCGTGATTTACAGACTCACCTCGTGACCGGAGGGATTCGTCTGGCCGCCAATCCACGTCTTCAATTGTCTGCTTTTTATCAATATAACTCCTTCGACGAACAGGGGCGTTGGAATATTCGCGGTAGCTGGGAGTATCGCCCTCTTTCCTTTATCTACTTGGTCTTTAATGATACCCAGATCAATAGCCTGGACCGCAACTTCAGCGAGCAACAAGTGGTCAGTAAGCTGACTTTCATTCGACAGTTTTGAAAAGCCGTTTTCTAATCCATTAAATGCAATGGCGTTGCATTTGATAGGCTTTTATTCTACTTTTGTCCATTGTCTGAAAAGATATCTACCTGAATCATACTTTATCAATTAGACCATGAAGAATACCAACATATCCGAAAAAGATAAGTTACCCGTCACCGTCTTAAGTGGATTTCTGGGAGCTGGTAAGACCACCTTACTGAATCATGTCTTACACAACAAGGAAGGTCTGAAGGTTGCCGTCATTGTCAACGACATGAGCGAAGTAAATGTAGACGCAGCATTGGTAAAGAATGAAAATACGCTTTCCAGAACTGAAGAGAAGCTCGTAGAAATGAGTAATGGCTGCATTTGTTGTACCCTTCGGGAAGATTTGATGATTGAAGTGGAACGTCTGGCCAAGGAAAATCGTTTCGACTATTTGCTGATAGAAAGTACGGGTATTAGTGAACCGGTACCGGTAGCCCAAACCTTTTCTTTTGTGGATGAAGCCAACGGGATCGACTTATCCCAATTCAGTTACATCGACACGATGGTGACCGTCGTCGATGCTTTCAATTTCTTCGATGATTTTGGTAGTCCGGAAAAGCTCATTGACCGGCAACTCACGGATAAAGAGGATGGTTATCGAACCATTGTCAACTTACTGACCGATCAGATCGAGTTCGCCAATGTGATCATTCTGAACAAGACGGATTTGGTCAGCAAAGAACATCTTGGATTATTAAGAGCAGTCATTCGTAAATTGAATGCCGGTGCAAGGATTATCGAGTCCACCTTCAGTAGAGTTGATCCCAGGGGGATACTGAACACCGAACTTTTCAAATTTGAAGAAGCCGAACAAAGCGCCGGCTGGATAGAAGAACTCAACAAAGTCGAGCATACGCCGGAAACCGAAGAATATGGGATTGGTTCTTTCGTTTACCGAAGCTTAAAGCCCTTCGATGCGAAGCGTTTTTGGCATTATGTTCAATACCAGTTTCCCGGTACGGTCATTAGAAGTAAAGGATTATTCTGGCTAACCTCCCGGCCGGAGCAAGCTTTGGTTTGGAGCCAGGCGGGTGGGTCTTTGCGTGCTGATAGTGCAGGGGTTTGGTGGAGCAGCATGCCCTTTGAAAAGAGGATTCGATACGTTGCTTTCGTAGAAAACCAACGCCAAATCGAAGCCGACTGGGACGGAACCTTCGGTGACCGAAAAAATGAAATCGTTTTTATCGGTCAGGACTTGGACGAGGAGAACATCAGGTCGGCACTTGACGCTTGCTTAGCGACTGAAGCAGAACTGACCACTCAAAAATGGAGACAGGGCTACGATGATGAATGGCCAGTTCAAAAAGTTTATACATTGGAATAAATATGAGCTACAAATCAATCACCTCAAAGTTTCTGGCGTCAAAGTAGTCATCTAAACCATAGTCGGTATTAATGATAATGCCACCCAGCAAAACGATCTTTTCTGTATGGAACTCTGCTTTGCAAGTTTCGACGTACTCGTGGATTTTAGCATCAATTACTCTATAGGTTTCCTCCGTGATTTGTTTCGCTGGATTTTCAGCATTGACTATTTCATCTCTCTTTGGCAACAACACTTTTTCGAGTGTCATTTGCTGATAATCATCTTCTCGAATCTCAGGAGCGTAAGATGGATCACTTTTAAACCGGTCTAGGGCGAGCATCAATGCCCCACAGGAATTTCCGGGCTCTTCCATTCTTGGTCTATACATACGTCCTAGTTCTCCTTCAAGTGTTACCCCTATGTGTGGGCCGTAAAAAATGAAAGCAGTTCCATTATCCGGAATATGGTGGGCGAAAGCTGTCATGCCGGTTTCTCCAACAAACGGAATGCCACCTAAACCACCCATCACAAATGGCCCAAAAAGCACATTGAAAAATGTGGTAGACGGAACGTTGATATCATCGGAACAAACGGAGGTAGCCATTAACATCTTAGAGACATCAAGACCGTGTTGATTTACTAATTTTCCCAGATAATGTATCGAAGTATCCTTGGCGTCCATTGCATTAGGGAAATAAGACTTTACGACTTCATCAAACTTTCTTTGTAACATGTTTTAGTTATTAGTATTTAGATGGACAAATGATATGAATAGCTTTGTCAAGCTATGATTTAAAAGATTAGTCTCCTTAGCATTCATAAACCGGAAAGAATGGTAGCTGTCGTTAGTCAGATTGATCTTGTCGGCATTGAACTATTTTTTTGAAACTTATTGCAACTGTGTTGCAAAATAATAAAAAAGCTGGAGGTAGTAAATTTGCGTAGTTATTTTCTCAGATGAGCTATTTCCACTTCGGCAGTGTTCTCTTACTTTTATCGGCCTCCTTGGATTTTTCTCCGGGGATATAGGGAAGTTCTTCATCCATCCATTTTTTTTGTTCGCCGCCTTTTAAATGGTGGTCAAAAAACTCTTTTAATCGCATTTGAATGTCTAACCTATTGCTTGCTTTTCTCAAGCCATGACCCTCGCCCCGATAGGAAAGAAAAACGACGGGCTTTTTTAAATACCGCAGAATGCTGTAAAAACCAAAGGAGTGCTCCCATTGCACCACCTTATCGTCGGTGCCATGAAACAATAATAGGGGGGTATTCATCGTGCTGGCATTGAATACCGGGGATTCCGAAATATACATCTCTGTATCGGAAGTCGGATCGGCACCAAGCCTTCCTTGTCCGGTCATGTAATAATCTTGTTCATTGCTGCCATCTCTGACGATATCGATGTTGAAACCTTGGACCAGGTTGCTTACGCCGGCTCCGGCAGCAATCGCTGCAAATTTATTCTCTTGCGTGGAGATATACATCCCACAATGACCTCCAAAGCTGAATCCTTCATAGCCTATTCGTTGCTCATCTACGTATCCCAATTCAATTACTTTTTCAATAGCCGCATCGATGCATTCATGCATATCCGAATGTGGTGTTCCGACATTGAAATGAATATCGGGTTGCAGAAATAGATATCCTTCGGAGACGTACAACATTTCAGGTACGGTAGCACCATTGAGATAGGGCATTGGATAGCTATACCTATTGTAGGATCTCTTTTCATACGAATAAACCAGCATTGGTAATTTCTGCCCTTTTTTGTAGTCATTAGGAATGCTCAGTATACCCTGTAAGGGAACACCATCATCATTGGTGTAGTCGATTAGAATACGCTTTCCCCATTTGAACATTTCCTGTTGTGGGTTGGTATTGGTGATTTTTTGAGGGCTTGAGAAATCCAGCTTACTTAGAAAGGCTTCTGGATAGTCTTGGTAATCACCCATTTTATAAATGATGACATCCGCTTTTTTACTTTTTACAACTTCGTATCGGCGCCATGGACTTGAAAACGACACTGGTTTGTAAATAAGTTCTTGTAATTGCCTATTCTGCAAGTTATAGTACCCTGCATGTTTGGTTTTTGTATGGAATGCATACAGAAGATTTGGGGCAGAAAGATCAATATAACGTTCTTCAATTTCCGGTTTTTTGGTAAAGCGGTAGTTTTCAAAGCGGAAACGGATTGAATCTTTGGTGGTAACAGAAGCAGTAAGATTTTGTGCTTTTGAAGCATCATCGAGCGGTAGAAGCCATAGATCCAGCTTGTGGTTGACAATCACCGCGTTTTGACCCTTTACCCAACCAACGAAGCCATAGTTTGGACTGAAACCAAATTTATCATAGTCTTTGTCAATAAAAGATATGGCTAAACCCTCGGAAATATTTTGTTTTGAAGCCTTGTTAAAATCATAACACCAGAAATGCGCTCCATCCCAAAGGATTACTTTTTCGCCATTCGGAGACATCTCCAAACCAGTGCTATATCTTGAGCTGTATTTTTGCTCGATGAGTGTTTTTGACCCGGTCTTTAGGTTGATGCTGTACAGGTCGTTTTTATATACATCCCAATCAGAAAGGTATGTGCGATTATCTGTCCCAATTGCCCATTTGTCCGTTCCCTTACTGTGTATTAATTGCTGAATCTCTTCTCCCGTTAATGGTATAAGCGTCTTTGAATTTCGGAAAAACAGCGCATCAAAAACTTCATTTTTGTTGTTTTCTTTTTCCATAATTCGTTCAGAAAGCAATTTTTTGTCTTTCCAGTGCCAGATCTGGACAGTTGATTTTTCCTTGCTGTTCTCTTCTTTGTTCTCCTTTTTTTCATCACTTTGACCGTATTTCTTAATTTTAAGAAACAGACGATTGCCATCATCACTCCAGGTAATTTCGTTGGCGAATTTTCCGGATTTTACCGCTAGGCCCATATCTTCCGGGACTCCTTTTAGATCTTTTACCGGATAGGCAACCGACTCCGAAACTTCAGCATCGATTCCAGAGATCACCAAAATGTTCATATTAGAGTGGTCAATCTTCCCTTCTGCCTTATTGTACCGGTAAGCTGCCAATGCATTTTTGCTGTTGTTCCACGACAGGTTTGAGTAGAGGTGGTTTCCCGTTTGAAGCGCCCTAGTCGTCCTTTTACCAGGATGGTAAAGGTAGATTCCATTTCCGCGTTTATCTTCCGTTGATATGGTGTAGACAATATACTCTGATTTTTTGTCGACGAGATATTCACCGATGTTACCAATGAAATGTTCCCTGCGGTGGTCTAAATCATAGATCAAGAGGGTATTTTTATCAGCTGTAACAAAGTATTTTTGATCTTCGAGAAAGCGATAGGTTGCATTGGATTCATATTTTACCGTAAAACCGGATTCGAGATGTTTCAGCTCGATGATGGCTTTATCCTTTTCTTTCTTTCCCTCATTTTTCTTTTCCGAATCGGGCTTTATTTGGTAGGCAATCCAATCCGATGCGGATGAAAATACAGGTTTACTTCCATCCGGTATCCTATATTTTATTCCGTCTTTTGAACTGGATATATAGAGGATATCGGTCTGGTTGTCTTCTCCGTAATACTCCTTGAATTTTAACTCCGTACGATTGTCTTTCGTGGTGTCTTTTTTTGATTCAGGCTTGTCGAATAAACTGTAGCGTACGGTGTACCATTCCCCGTCATCGGATAAAGTAGTAGTATGGGTTCTCCATAGCTTAACGGATTCAAAAGAGAATGGCTCTTTTCCCGATTGTGCAGCAAGCTTATAATTTCCAAATAATGCTAATGAAATCACAATGCTCAGGTAGGAAGAGTAGTTCATTTTTGTAGCTGGTTTTTTCTTTAAAGGAATGGGTAAAAGTAGGATTAAAGCCCATTAAATGCAACGCTATTGCATTTGTTTTGTCTGAATAAGCAGAAGTTCAAATTTTTTTTAATACAAATTAGTGTTCTGCAATCACAGCTTCAAATGCCCGTTTTAGTTCCTCCAGATCCTTCCCTGGCAAAGCCTCTGATAGTTCCCTGTACAGTGATTGAAAAGTGAGTGCTCCCGTTTGTTGGTGCCACGCCAGTACCAGCCGATTGAAGGAGTCAACTCCCATCTTCTTGCTCCACTCGTATAAGGTGACGGCACCGTGATTCGCTTCGAGATAATCCTTGCCATCGGCATACAACAGGGGAGGTTCTCCGTTGGGGTCACTAAAGCGATCTTTGTTGTAGATTTGCTTTTTTTGCTCGATTAAAAGGTTGACTGCTTCTTCGCCAAGGGCACTTTGGACAAATTGTAAGGCAAAGGCTTCCGGTAGGGCGATGCGCAGCATGTCCGCTCCCTGAACATTGGCGATACTTAAATTTTTCTGAATCCAGTGTCGAAAGACTCCTGTGGCTAGCGTCTGGTAAAGATAAGCGCGTTCTTTCAACCCGGTAGTATCGGCGATCCATCCATCCTTTTCGGAAATGGCAATTCCGTTGGCAAAAGCATATAATGGCTCTTGGTAATAAGGTATTTCGTAAAGCCGCACCTGATGGAAGGGGTAGGGGGATAAATGCTGTTCAACGTGGTTGATGGCCTGGGCCAATATACGCCGGTATAAATCTATGTTATAAGGGTGGTCGGGGTTGTGGTAAACTTGTAGGGTCTTTCCTTTTGCGGCGCCCTTGTTTTCAACGACCGCATAAGGTGCGCTTCCAAAGCACCAG
>JANQRV010000174.1 GCA_028284395.1 Saprospiraceae bacterium | reverse complement strand
TTTGGAAATCCCGAAAGATGTAATTTATCTCCTTTTCTTGACATCCTTGCCTGAACTGTAATCTTGGATATATCATTGGCATGGCGGTTTACTATTTTGACCGGGGTGTCGACCGTAATGCATATTGTTTTACCTATTGGGTTCTCCCAACAAACCCGGATTTTGCGAAGATCGCCGGCGGACTCCACATTGGTATCAGGGTGTAAAGGAATGAATACTCCAAAGAATAAAAGGCAGGGAAATAATTGAAAGATGGTTTTCATTGTGTTGAATTTTTTGATGGTTAAAGGTAATATCAGATTTAACTGATAATTCGAACCCAAAATTCAACCAATTAGGACTGCTTATCATCCGGGAATTCATAGACTTTTGAGACTACCGGAATTCATATAGCTGGTATATAAACATGAGTCATCCCAAATTTACAAGAGGCTTTTTTCTTTAACCTAAAATAGTTCTTAAGAACTGGCAAATCTTAAGATTTGCCAAATCTAGGGGCCATCTAGGGGCCAAAGGCCACCAGCGGCAACTGTTGTAGGTGTCGGTGAACCTGTTTTAGATCGGCAATTCCCGGGTTTTTCTTCGTCAATCCGATCACTCCAAATCGTCCCGCTTTTGTACTGAGGCCCGTTTCCGGTAGAAAGAGTCCTGGCTTAGCAGCCATCGCCAAAGCTGCCAACGGATCGTATAGATTACAGTTCTTGACGTAAGGCCAGGGACTGTCATCCCGTTTAGACAGGTGGATTTGAGCGGCAGGATCATTGTTGCAATATACCTCGATGAACCAGGCTCTCGTGAAGCGAGCGGCTGCTTTTCCTTCCAGAATATCCGACCAGAAATTATCGATGAAAGCCTTTTGATCCCGTTGCAACCGGATGCCTACCGGGTGTCCGGTTTGGGCCAGCGCATCATAATATACCGGAGGGACGGCCGCTTTGTATGCCGCAAATTTTGTCAGAATGGTGGTCGGTATATTTTGTTGCTGGAGCAGGCGGTACAGGTTTAACGCCGAAGGACCGATCGGGTTTTTGATTGGGTTTTCGAGCACGTTCCCGTCAACGCAATTGTTGTAGGAGGTATCCGGCATCAGCAAATTGTCCTGGAGAATAGGCGTACCATTCGGGTGGGTGGCAATGCCTCCCATGATGACGACCCGCTCTAATGCGGCGCTGACCAGAGATGGTTGCTCCATTAAGAATTGGTTGGCATCCATCATGCCGGAAATCAATAGTAAGCTGATCTTTTCGCCATTTTCGCTCGCCTGCGAAAAGATGTGTTTCAGGAGTGCTTGTCCATCCGATTCAATGGCACTTTCTTCGGCGAGGTAGGGCGCCGCAAATTCATAGGATTTAGGATGGCTACATGGTTCTCCAGCATATCCTTGTGCGACGGGAATGTCGATGCCCATGGACAACAGAGCGCCCTTGACAAGTCTGGCTCTTTCTTTTGTTGGATGGAGATTGGCAATGGCTCCTACTAATTCGCAAGCACCTTGCTTCTGCAGGCCGGCCAGTACTGCCAGTGCGAGTTCGTCGTCATGGTCACGGCCTGCATCGGTGATGATGAAAATCTTTGGTTTTTTGTACATCTTTCCAGTTCTAGTTAGCTGGATTTATTTTACTCAATAATAGTCTTGTTCAGAAATAACAATCTGCGCTATGAAAATATCTTTTTGCACTAGGCACCCGGTCCGCAAGCGGTTCACTCGCTTGAATGTCTGTCAGACATTCACTAGAAAGATCGCTCGCTCCTGTCACGTCCTCGCCTTAATAGCTCCGGCTATTAGGCTGCGGGCGATCCTTGATCAGGCAAAAAATCTCTATCCGAATGTCTATACAAAATATTCATACATAAACTCTAGCACAAAAGACTAAATTTCATCTCATCATTTCTTATTTCTGAACAAGACTAATAATTCATTATTCAAAAACGCGAGGGTATCGATTGGCTGCCGGTACTGATCGATTGGTCTGCCATTTTCATCTCTTTTCAAAGAAGACAGATATTCATGGTAAATTTCCGAAAAAATACTAAAGTTTAAACCATCTGCCGGGTCTTTTAAAGAGCGTAAATATTTATTATAGGTCAGCGAAGCTCCAAAGGTCTTTTGTTGGCGGTATGTTGCCCAGGTACTGTATTCACCCCAAAGGACGTCCCAATATACTTCTTCCAATTCCTCCGCGATGAAACGATTCACTTCTTGGACGTAATCCTCCGTTGAGGTAAAGAAGTCTCCTTGCTCATTGAGAAATATGCGGCCGTCGTATTGGGTAATGAGAAAGCTCCAAAGATCTTCGGTGAATGGGTCCATTGGACTGCCAATGAGTTGAGGGTCGGGAGTTAGACTGTAATCGGACCAAATGGGAGGCGTGTCTTCCTCTTCCGGATATCCATAGAGCTCCGTTTCTTCCGTAAAGAATTCGATTTCAGTAACATCCAAGGAGAAAAGTTCGTATTGCCAATCCAGGTAAGCCAATTGTTCTATGGTTTGATGGTACAATAACCGGTCAATTTGTTGGCGTCGATACAATTCTTGAATGGTCCGGAAGATTTGTATAAAGGGGTGGGATTCCGTGACGGGGTCCGACAAAATGCTGTTCGCTGCATAATCCACTTCATGGTCTCTAATGTGTTCGAGATATTGCAGATAAAGTTCGGTGCCAAATTGATATTCTTGATCCTGAATGGCTTCGGCAGCCAGGGAATAATAGTGCGCGTGATCATAAAAAGTTGGATCAGGCAATAAGCCCAGTAGTTTTGCGATCCTGGGATAGCGAGCGGTATCTTTGTCGTGGAATAAAGCGTGATAAAATTTGGTCTCTTTAAAATAGGTTGATTCGAGTAGAGTAGAGGCCGAGTCTTTTTCTGGTCCTTGTCTCGCTATCGTATCTGCTTTTAAGTAACAATGATATGCTTCCTGCACGCTCTTCTTATATCGACGATACTGAGAGGTGTCTTTACTGATGGCAGGTTGCCCATTGGTCAGCCAAGTATTGTAGATGGCTCTAAGGGTGTCCAAATCCGCGGCCATCAGAATATCACCGCGATTGGTCCAGGCCGAAACCAATGAAGCGTTGATCTCCGTTGCCATTTGAAAATGCTCTTTTGCCTCCTTCCAAAGCCGCTGTTGCTTTTTCTTTAACTCTCTGGACTTTTTGGCTGCCCCTGAGTTTTGTTGTTCCTTTAAAGTCTGAAACCATTTGGCGTACAGTATTTCTCCCAATAGATTGTGTCCTTTAGCCTTGTCTACGGCATTATTGTACTTTCCCTTGCCGTATTTTAAGGCTTCATTCAATTTTAGTTCTGCATTCTTGATGTCGCCATTGCGGTAATAGTAGAAGGCGACGTATAGTGGTTGTTCCATGGCCAAAATGTGGACTGCAGCTTTCTCGATCAGTTCATCCAGGCATTTTTTAGGTTTTTCATGATACCCCGGGGCATTAAAGACCTCTACTTGTAATCCTTCGGTATTGATATTTAACTCTAACGTCAGCAAACTGTCTTCTTCAATGAGGTTTCCGCCAATCACCGTATTGGTAATACCGACAGCACTCCGGATCAGTCCCTTGACGGAATTTAAAGAAACTCCCATTATTTCCACGTCTTGTTCCAATAGATTGCTGGTGGGACTGAAATCGGATGCATTTTTCCGGGTTCTGATGGTATCTTCCGTTCCATCCGCTAATTTGATGGTCGTAATGCTGATGCTGGGTTCAGCATATAAGGCGGGCAGTGAAATAGCCTTGTTCATGATCTTGTTTTTCAAGACCTGTCCGGAAATGCCTTTAATTTCGAAGCTTTCCGGAACGTTGAAATCATTAAAGAGGATTTTCTTTTCTAAGAACCCTCGTAATGATCCTACGATTACGACGAGCATTATCAGACTGCTGAGGCCACGTGCAATAATGGAAAACAAGTATTTGATCCGCTGCTCCAACATCTCCAGGGTAAGACCTCTGAGGGATTTTATCCGCATTTGAAGCCAGCGAGAAAGCGCTGACGGTTGATTGGGAGGGGGTGTTTTCTCATCGGATGTGCCCGAATGTTGGTTTTGAGTCGCATCGCCATCGGTGACTTCCGGGTTTTGATAGGTGTTCATTTTGCATTGACTTTTAGGTGCCGGTTTGCTTTTACCTTCTTACTTGAACAAGATAAATATAATAAATTCAACTTGTTTCTAGACAAGACAATGCAATGTACCCGGTATCTATGATTCACCGTCCATCGATTCATTCAACGAGCTGAACGAATGATTGCGAACCTTTGACTCAACGCTCCAGCATTTTCAGTTTTTGGATCGCATTTTGATTGGAAGCATCCAACTTCAAGGATTGTTTGAAGTGTTTGACCGCATTTTCCCGGTCGCCATTGTGTAAATACCCCTCCGCCAGACTATCGAATAAATTGGCGGACCGCGGATAAATTGTCGTGGCGAGCAGTAGGATGGCGATTCCATTTGAGGCGGTTTCCGGATTGAAGACCAACTGTAGTCCCAGGTTATTCAACTGCCATTCCGGCAAATCCAGCGAGGGCTGTTCTTCAAGCAGAGATCGATACAGTTCTTCCAGGTTTTTGTAGTTGTTTTGCATTGCCAACTCGTTGAAGTCACGCAGTCCCCATGATTTTGCAGCGGGGCTTTTTGAATGGGCCGATATCAAACCCTTGGGAACACCATTTTTCTCGGGAGCATTGTTTAGAAATTGAAGTGCGCTGCCATTTTGTTTTAGATGCGCTTCCAGGAATTGCAAGGTATAGTGCGCCACCCATTCGTAGGATTTCATGATGGCATCGTCCCCTTTGTCCTGGCGCTTATCCCGCGGCTGAAAAAGGACGCCCAGAGTGCTGAAATGACCATGAGTAAGGTCGTGGAATTTCAGTCGGTAAGCCGTACAATTTTGCAAGCTGTCGTAAAATTCAA